>DATJXP010000195.1:0-18765 GCA_035500035.1 Candidatus Acidiferrum sp.
GGTACCACTTGCCCTGGCCGAAGTGCATCAGGCCCTGCGGTGCATAGTGGGCCTTGATTGCGTGCGCGAGTTTGCCGGCGACCTCGCGCTTCTGCTTGCCGAGCGCGGCGGTGTTCCACTCGGCCGCGTCGCGGTTGTCGATGCTGACGAAAGTCGGTTCGCCGCCTTGGGTCAGCCGCACGTCGTTGCGGCCGAGGTCGAGATCGATGCGCGAGCCGAGCAAGTCCATCGCCTGCCATTGTTCGCGCGTATAAGGTTTGGTGACACGCGGCGCTTCCCAGATGCGCGTCACTTGCATGTGATGTTCGAATTCGACTTCGCACTCGTCCACCGCGCCGCTGACCGGCGACGCCGCGCCCGGCTCGGCGGTGCAGGCGAGTGGAATGTGGCCTTCGCCGGCCAGCAGGCCCGAAGTCGGATCGAAGCCGATCCAGCCGGCGCCCGGCAGATACACTTCGCACCACGCGTGCAGGTCGGTGAAATCGCGTTCGGTGCCGGACGGGCCATCGAGCGCTTTCACGTCGGCAACCAGCTGGATCAGGTAGCCGGACACGAAGCGCGCGGCAATGCCGAGATACCGCAGCAGTTGCACCATCAGCCAAGCGGAGTCGCGACAAGAACCGGAACGCTTGATCAGGGTTTCTTCCGGCGTCTGTACGCCGGGTTCGAGCCGGATCAGGTAGCGGATGTCGCGTTGCAGACGCTGGTTCAGCTCGACCAGGAAGTTGATCGTCTGCGCCTTGGTGCGCGGCACGGCTTCGAGGTATTCGGCGAAGGCCGGCGTCAGCGGACCGCGCTTGAGGAACCTGCCGAGTTCGCCCAATTGCTTTTCGTCGTAGCGGAACGGGTAGTGCTCGTGGCTGGGTTCGAGGAAGAAGTCGAACGGGTTCAGCACGCTCATCTCGGCGACCAGATCGACCTCGATGCGGAAGCGGCGCGTCAGTTCGGGGAACACCAGCCGCGCGAGATAATTGGCCTGCGGATCCTGCTGCCAGTTGATGAAGTGCTGTTCCGGCGTGATCTTCAGGGAGTAACTGAGGATACGCGTGCGGCAGTGCGGCGCCGGCCGCAGGCGGACGATCTGCGGACTCAGCGTGACGAGGCGGTCGTAGCGATAGTCGGTAACGTGATTGAGCGCGACATGGATGGACACGACAGGCTCCGGCAACTGCAGCAGGGAAGCCTCACTTTACCCAAGATGTCCGCCCCGCACTAGGCTTGCAAAATGCGCAAAATACGTTATTTAACGCTTGAACGCCTTGTTCAGCAGGTTGATCACCTTGTCGGCCGGTTTCTGCGCCGGTTTTGCCTCATTCGATGACGGCTGTGCACCATTATTGTTCGCGGCATTGTTCGTGGTGTTGCTCGCACCGGAGTCGCCTTTCAGCAGCGACTTCAGCGTGTCCTTCACGTTGCCGAGCGTGGCGCTGATGATGGCCTTGAGGTCGGGCAGGCAACGCGGGCCGTCGAGCCGGCCGCCGCAGGCGATCGGCAGTTGATGGCCGCCGATGTCGTACTTGGTGGTGCCGACGGTGGCGGTGGATTGATCGGTGGTGGCGACGAGGTTGAAGTCGAGCGTTTCGCTGCGCAGGTCGGCCAGCGTGCCGGTGCCGGCCACGTGCCAGCCGGGGGCTTTGATCGTCAGGTCGTTGCTGGTGATGACGCCGTTGTGGATCGCCAACGTGGCGGCGAAATTGTTGAACTTGGTCTCGCCGCCCTTCGGCATATCGACCAGCCGCTTGCTGCGGATCATGGTTTCCACCGCGGTCAGCGTGGCGCCGATGTCGGTGCCCATCAGCACGCCGTCATCGAGTTGCAGCTTGCCGCTGCCGTTGAGGTTGCGCCGCAGCGCGACGCTGTCGTTGCCATGGCCTTCGATCTGCAAATCGACGTTGCCCTTGCCGGTGACGTACGACGCATGCATCAGGTCCTGTTCGAGCGGGCCGAGATCGATCTTGCTCAGCGTAGTGGCGACCGACGACACCGCTTCCTTGCCGGTGGCATCGAGCCCGACCTTGCCGTTGAAGCTGCCGCCGTACAGTGACGCCTTCATCGGGTTCAACGCAATCATGCCGTTGGCGGCGTCGAGCGGCACCTTGATGTCGCTGAACTTGAGGCCGCTGAAAGTGAGTTGGCCGATGGCCAGCGCGCCTTTCAGGTTGAGCCTGCGCAGTTCGTCGAGCGGCAACGGCGCGGCGGCGGAGTTGCTGTCGGCTTTGTCGCTGCTGCCGCCCTTGTCGGTCGGGGCGAGGTAGCGATCGACATCGATCTTGTCGATGTCGATGTCGAACGTGGCTTTGAGGTTGGCGAGATCGCTGACGTCGGCCTTGCCCTTGATCTTCGTATCATCGAGTGCCAGCGTCAGCTGCTTCAGGTTGAAACTGTTGGTGGTGCCGGCGAACTCGGCATCGAAGCCGACTTTCTGCAGCACCTTGGGATCCTTGGTGTGCAAGCCGGTCGGGGCCAACTGCTGCAACAGATCGCGCGCATTGAACGCCGGCAGGCTCAGCTTGCCCTGATACGCCGGCGAGGTGGTTACGTTGGAGGCGCTCAGCGTGCCGGTCAGCGTGAGGCCGAGCGCATCGACGTCGAGCTTGGTCACTTCGATGTTCTGTTTGCGCTGGTCGCCGCTGAAATCCATCTTCACCATGAAGCGCTTGTTGCTCATGCCGGCCAGTTTGTGGCCGGTGTCGGCCAATGCCTTGCCTTTGGGACCTTGCAGCGTGGCGGCGGTTTCGATCAGCGTCGGCAGGTCGGGTCCTTGCGCTTGCAGTTGACCTTGCAGCTTGCTGCCGTCGGGCGATGTCAACGAACCGTCCACGGTGGCGCCGAGCAGCGCCGCTTGCAACTTCGGCACCGACAGCGCGTCGCGCTGCTTGTCGATGCTGGCGTCGATGGTGAACTTGCTGTCGAGCGAGCGGATGCGATTGGCCAGTTCGTCGTGGCCGATCACGCGGAATATCTGCGCCAGGTCCTTGCCTTCGACGTTCAACTGCGCCTTCACCGACGGCGAGGCGCGATCGAGCTCGCTCATTTCGACCTTGCTGCCGATGTGCGCATCGAGTCCGGTCAGTTGCAGGTCGGGCAGCGTCAGCGTGTGTTGTTTGCTGTCGAATTGCAGCGAGGTCGCCAGTTTCAGCGTCGAACTGCCTTCCGGCACCGTGGTGCCGGCCAGCGTCGCATCCAGTTGCAGCGGATCGAGCCGATAGACGCCGGTGTCGAGGTTGTACAGCGCGGTGCCGTCGAGCTTGAGCTCGGCGCGCAGTTCGGGATCGTGCGAGGTCGCGCGCAACGTCGCCGCGATCGCCAGCGGCTGGCCATAGACCAGCGTGCCGACTTGCAGGTTGATGTTGTCGAGATCGTAGTGGGTCTTGTTGCTGCGATCATCATAGACGATGCGGAAGTCGTGGATATCGACGCCGCCGATCACCAGCTTGTTCAGATGGGCGCTGCCGCCGCCGGACGCCGGGGCCGACGCGGGCGCGCTGCCGGCGGAGGATGCCATCGCCCAGTTGTTGTCGCCCTTGGCGTTCACTTGCAGGTTGGCGCGCACGCCGGTCAGCTTGACGGTGTCGATCTCGTACTCGCTGTTCAACAGCGGCAGCAGTTTGATGCGGAATTCGGCATGGCCTACCGCCAGCAGCGGATCGTTGCCGAAACCGGCGGCATTGCCGACGCTGAGTTTGTCGATGGACAGCCCCAGCCACGGATAGAACGTGAGCGCGAGGTTGCCGTCGAGATGCAGCGCGTGGCCGGTGGCGGCCTGGAAGCGGCTTTCGATCTCGGCCTTGTGCGCATTGGGATCGAAGCCGGCGAGGTAGAACAGCGCGATGCCGAGAGCCAGCACCACCAGCACAGCCAAACCGGCGATCACGCCGCCGATGACGAGAAGTACCTTCTTCATGCAATGCCCCCGCTGAGCCGACCCGTTACGCGCGCTGTTGTATCACGACCGGCGCGGCGCTGGGTATCGGCTTGCGGGCAAAAGACAGGGGCTGTTCAGCAATCGGCTAGCGCGTAAACAACTTGCCGGTACGGATATTGCGACCCAGGTTTTGCCAGAAGCCTTTCTGCTCGGGCTTTGCCTTGGGCGCGAAGCTGGCGCCTTCGCGGTTGCCGGACACCGGCGCACGCGGTGCCGCTTGTCCCTGATTGCCGTTGTTGCCCTGTTTGTTGCCTTGGCCGTTGCCGTGCCGGCGCGGACGCCGCGAACGCTGCTGCTGCGTTTCGCCGCGCTGTTGGCCGGCATGCTGGCGATTGCCGCGGTCGTCGTTCCCGGCGGAGTGAGAGCGCGAACCCTGGCGTGGCTGCTGCGCCGATTGCGGTTTGCGCGATGGCTGCTTTTGCTGGCGTGGCTGCTGTTGTTGCCGCGATTGTTGTCTTGGCTGTTGTTGCCTTGGTGGTTGCTGCTGCGGTTGTGGCGGCACCGACTTCGGCACCGGCAACGACGCGGCATCGAAGCTCTTGCGTTCGATCTTGCGTTTGATCAGCCGCTCGATGTCGCGCAGCATGTCGCGGTCATCTTCGCACACCAGCGACACGGCGAGCCCGCTGGCACCGGCACGACCGGTGCGGCCGATGCGATGCACGTAGTCTTCCGCCACCTGCGGCAGGTCGAAGTTGATCACCATCGCCAGCAGGTCGATGTCGATGCCGCGCGCGGCGATGTCGGTCGCCACCATCACTTGCACCTTGTTGTCCTTGAAATCGGCCAAGGCCTTGGTGCGCTGGTTCTGGCTCTTGTTGCCGTGGATGGCGACGGCATCGACGCCGAAACCGGCCAGCTTCTTCACCAGGTTGTTGGCGCCGTGCTTGGTGCGGCTGAACACCAGTACCTGTTCGCGCGTTTCTTGCAGCAGTTTGCCGAGCAAGGCGAGCTTCCGATCCTTGTTCACTTCGTACACCTGCTGCGTCACGGTCTCGACCGTGGAATTGCGCGGCGCCACGTCGATCTCGAGCGGCTGATGGCAAATGGTTTTCGCCAGCGCGCGGATGTCGTCGGAGAAGGTGGCGGAGAACATCAGGTTCTGCCGTTTCTTCGGCAGCAGCGCGAGGATCTTGCGGATGTCGCGGATGAAGCCCATGTCGAGCATGCGGTCGGCTTCGTCGAGCACGAGGATTTCCAGTTGCTGGAACTTCACCGCGTTCTGTTGATACAGATCGAGCAGGCGGCCCGGCGTGGCAACCAGGATGTCGCAACCCTTGCGCAGCGCCATCTGTTGCGGGCTGATGCTGACGCCGCCGAACACGACGGCCGAACGCAGGTGCTCGTGCTTGCCGTAGGTCTCGATGCTTTCCTGCACCTGCGCCGCCAGTTCACGCGTCGGCGTCAATACCAGTGCGCGCACGTGATTGCTGGCTACCGGCGGTTTGCCGCCGAGTCGCTGCAACAACGGCAGCGTAAAGCCGGCGGTCTTGCCGGTGCCGGTTTGCGCGGCGGCCATTACGTCCTGGCCGGTAAGAATGGCGGGGATGGCGCGGAGCTGGATCGGGGTCGGAATGGTGTAGCCGGTATCTTGTACGGCCTGCAACAGCGTTGGGCTCAGGCCCAGTTCATTAAAAGACATGCAATTTCCTTCGGGATTGATGGAGGTGGCGTCGTGGCCGCGGAAGGCCGGTGAACGCCTGGTTCAGTCGACAGCAAGCGAGGCCCGGGCCAGTCGCTCTGCTTCTTCTTGTCTGGCGGCTTCGATCACCGCCAGCAGTTGGACCAGATCGGCGGTGACGTCGTCCGACTGGAAATCGCCGGTGAGCCTGCTGTCCGCATGCAGGTTACCAGCTTCGTACAAGGCCCAGATTTCGTTGCCGTAATCCTTTTCCAGCAACTCGGGCGCAAAGCGTCCGAAAAATTTCCGCATGTTGTCGACGTCACGTTCGAACATCATGCGGGCGCTGTTGTTGCCGGCGGCATTCACCGCCTGCGGCAGATCGATGATCACCGGGCCAGCGGCATCGATCAGTACGTTGAATGGCGACAGATCGCCATGCACGAGTCCTGCGCACAGCATGCGCACGACTTCGCCGACGATCTGCGCATGGTAAGTGCGCGCCACATCGGCAGTCAGTTGCAGATCGCCGAGACGCGGAGCCGTGAGCCCCTCGGCATCGGTGATCAATTCCATCAACAACACACCGTCCACGAACGTGTACGGCTGCGGCACGCGCACGCCGGCAGCGGCCAGCTTGCGCAGAGCCTCCACTTCGGCATTGAGCCAGGCGCTTTCCTGTTCCTGCTGGCCGAAGCGGGTTTTCTTCGACATGGCACGGGCGCGGCGACTGTTGCGTACCGAGCGACCTTCCTGGTACTGCACGGCCTGCTTGAAGCTGCGATGGTGCGCGTCCTTGAAAACCTTGGCACAGCGCCGCACGCCGGCGCAGTCCACAACGTAGATCTGAGCTTCCTTGCCGCTCATCAATTGGCAGATCACGTGGTCGATCAGGCCGTCTTCGAGCAACGGCAGCAACCGGGGTGGGGTTTTCATCAATGGGAGTTAAGAGGATGCAACATGCCGATTATGAGGCTTTTGCCGCCAATCGCCAAACCTTATGTGTGCGATCGACCGCAAACAGTCTTGATATTTTCTTGATTCCCGCCAACCCGATCTCTCCATCATTTTGATCCGGGGCTTCCTACCATGCGCGCCATGTTCCGCAGTGCCGTCAGGAGGGTGTCGTGGATCTGATCTATATCGGGCTGGGTCTGGTGCTGATGCTGCTGCTCGTGGGCGCCGTCATCGGCTGCGAGCGGCTGCTGCAGCGAGGCAAATCGCCATGAGCGCCTTCACGTTGTTCGCCGCCGTGCTGACGGCGGCGCTGCTGGTCTATCTGGTGTGGGTGCTGTTGTTCCCGGAGGATTTCTCATGACCAACCAGGCGCTGTTGCAATTGGCGATCTACCTCGTGGTGTTGATCGCGCTGGCGTGGCCGCTTGGTCGCGCCATCGTCGCCGTCATGGAAGGCCGCTTCGAACTCGGCAAAAAACTGGAAGCGCCGCTGTATGCGCTGGCCGGCATCAAGCCGAACGTCGAATCCAACTGGGTGCGCTATGCGCTCGGCCTCGTGCTGTTCAATGGCCTGGGCGTCGCCGCGGTCTATGCGTTGCAGCGGTTGCAGCACGTGTTGCCGCTGAATCCGCGGCAGATGACGGCGGTGTCGCCGGATTCGGCGTTCAACACGGCGGTCAGTTTCGTCACCAACACCAACTGGCAGGGCTATGGCGGCGAAAGCACGCTGAGCTACCTGACGCAGATGTTGGCGCTGACAGTGCAGAACTTCTTCTCCGCCGCCACCGGCATCGTCGTCGTCATCGCGCTGATCCGCGGCTTCGTGCGGCGCAACGCCGGCGCACTCGGCAACGTGTGGGTCGATCTGACCCGCTGTACGCTGTGGATCCTGCTACCGCTGTCGCTGGTGTTCGCGCTGTTCTTCGCGTCGCAGGGCGTGCTGCAGAATTTCGCTGCCTACCAGGATGCGCAAACGCTGGAGCCGCAGACAGTGCAGGTGCCGAGCGATCCGGCCGATCCCAAATCCGCACCCAAGGACCAGACCTTCACCACGCAATCGATAGCGATGGGGCCGGTGGCGTCGCAGTTGGCGATCAAGATGCTCGGCACCAACGGCGGCGGTTTCTTCAACGCCAACTCGGCGCATCCGTACGAGAACCCGACGCCGCTGTCGAACTTCTGGCAGGAGATCGCCATCTTTTTGATTCCGGCCGCGCTGGTGTTCGCGTTCGGCCGCATGGTGGGCGACCTGCGCCAGGGCTGGGCGGTGCTGGCGGCGATGACGATCCTGTTTGTGGTGGCAGTGGTGGCCGCGAGTCATTACGAACAACAAGGCAATCCGGCATTGACGCCGCTCGACGTCGATCAGGCGGCGAGTTCGACGCAGGCTGGCGGCAACATGGAAGGCAAGGAAGTGCGCTTCGGCATTTCGGCGTCGGCACTGTTTGCGGCGATCACCACCGCGGCGTCATGCGGTGCCGTCAACGCGATGCACGATTCATTTACGCCGCTTGGCGGCGCAGTGCCGTTGGTGCTGATTCAACTGGGAGAAGTGGTGTTCGGCGGCGTCGGCTCCGGTCTGTACGGCATGCTGGTGTTCGCGCTGCTGGCGGTGTTCATCGCCGGCCTGATGATAGGCCGCACGCCGGAATATCTCGGCAAGAAAATCGAAGTGTTTGAAATGAAGATGCTGGCGATCGCCATCCTGGTGACGCCGCTGGTGGTGCTGATCGGTACTGCCATTGCAGTGCTGGCCGAAGGGGGCAAGGCCGGCATCGCCAATCCCAGCGCGCACGGTTTCAGCGAAATCCTCTATGCGTTGAGCTCGGCCGCCAACAACAACGGCAGCGCGTTCGCGGGACTCTCCGCCAACACGCCGTTCTACAACATCCTGCTTGGCGTCGCGGTGTGGCTCGGCCGCTTCGGCGTCATCGTGCCGGTGCTGGCAATGGCAGGCTCGCTGGCCGGCAAGCAGCGCCTTACTGTGACATCGGGCACGTTGCCGACGCACGGCCCTTTGTTCGTCGTGCTGTTGATCGGCGTGGTGTTGCTGGTGGGCCTGTTGAACTACGTGCCGGCACTGGCGCTGGGCCCGGTGGTGGAACACCTGCAACTGTGGCATTCGTGAGGAGCGTGTCATGACTCGTCAAACTTTGGCGTTGTTCGATCCGGTGTTGATGAAACCCGCCTTGCTGGATGCGCTGCGCAAACTGGATCCGTGCCAGCAGGTGCGCAACCCGGTGATGTTCGTGGTCTATGTCGGTAGCATGCTGACCACGGCGCTGGCGGTGCAGGGCCATACCGCGTTCACCATCAACGTTGCGCTGTGGTTGTGGGCCACGGTGCTGTTCGCCAACTTCGCCGAGGCGCTGGCGGAAGGCCGCAGCAAGGCGCAGGCCGCCAGCCTGCGCAAGATGAAGAAGACGCATCAGGCCTTGCGCCTGCAAGGCGAGTTTCGTGCTGGCGTTGCGCCGGCGCAGCAGAACTGGGAACAGGTCGGCGCCGATGCGCTGCGCAAGGGGCAGGTCGTATTGGTGAACGCAAACCAGTTCATCCCGGCCGACGGCATCGTCATCGACGGCGCCGCCACCGTCGATGAGAGCGCCATCACCGGCGAATCGGCCCCGGTGATCCGCGAATCCGGCGGCGATCTGTCCGGCGTCACCGGCGGCACGCGGGTGCTGTCGGACTGGATCGTGGTCAAGGTCAGCGTCAATCCCGGCGAGACTTTCGTCGACCGCATGATCGCGATGGTGGAGAGCGCCAAACGCCAGAAAACGCCGAACGAAATCGCGCTGACCATCCTGCTGGTGTCGCTGACTATCGTGTTTCTCGGCGTCACCGCCACGCTGCTGCCGTTCTCGGTGTTCAGCGTCGAAGCCGCCGGTGCCGGCGAACCGGTCAGCATCGTCGTGCTGGTGGCGCTGCTGGTGTGCCTGATTCCGACCACGATCGCCGGGCTGCTGTCGGCGATCGGTGTCGCCGGCATGAGCCGCATGCTGGCCGCCAACGTCATCGCCACTTCGGGTCGCGCGGTGGAAGCCGCCGGCGATGTCGATGTGCTGTTGCTCGACAAGACCGGCACCATCACGCTCGGCAACCGCCAGGCCAGTGCCTTGGTGCCGGCACCGGGTGTCGACGCCAACGTGTTCGCGCAAGCGGCGTTGCTGGGTTCGCTCAGCGACGAAACGCCGGAAGGCCGCAGCATCGTCGCGCTGCTGAAACAGAAATATCCGTTGCTGACCGGTGCGGCCGCGCCGGCCGACGCCGTGTTCATGCCGTTCACCGCGCACACCCGCATGAGCGGCGTCGATTTCGCCGGCCGCGTCATCCGCAAGGGAGCGGCCGATGCGGTGAAGCGTCACGTCGAAGCGCTGGGCGGCAGCATGCCGCAGCCGGTGCTGGTTGCCGTCAACGACATCGCCCGCCGCGGCAGCACGCCGCTGGTGGTGGCGAAGGGCAAGGACGTGCTCGGCGTGATCGAGCTGAAGGACATCATCAAGCAGGGCATTCGCGAACGCTTCGCCGAGCTGCGCCGCATGGGCATCAAGACGGTGATGGTCACCGGCGACAATCAGCTGACGGCGGCAGCGATCGCCGCCGAAGCCGGCGTCGATGACTTTCTGGCCGAAGCCAAGCCGGAAGACAAACTGAAACTGATCCGCGACCATCAGGCCGCCGGCCGGTTGGTGGCGATGACCGGCGACGGCACCAACGATGCACCGGCGCTGGCGCAGGCCGATGTGGCGGTGGCGATGAACAGCGGCACCCAGGCCGCGCGCGAAGCCGGCAACATGGTCGATCTCGACAGCAATCCGACCAAGCTGATCGAGATCGTCGAAACCGGCAAGCAGATGCTGATGACGCGCGGTGCGCTGACCACGTTCAGCATCGCCAACGACGTCGCCAAATATTTCGCCATCATTCCGGCCGCGTTCGTCGCCACGTATCCGCAGTTGAATGCGCTCAACGTGATGCACCTGGCGAGTCCGTCGAGCGCAATCCTGAGCGCGGTGATTTTCAACGCCATCATCATCGTGTTGCTGATTCCGCTGGCGTTGAAGGGCGTCACTTACCGGCCGGTCGGCGCAGCGGCGCTGCTGCGGCGCAATCTGCTGGTGTACGGTCTGGGCGGCATCATCGCGCCGTTCATCGGCATCAAGCTGATCGATGTCGGGCTGGCCGCCATCGGTCTGGTGTGAGGAGGAGTGTTCATGAAAAACGTCACCGATCACAATGACGCCACCGCACGCGCTGTCGTGGCCGAAGGCCTGTGGCGGCCGGCACTGGTGCTGTTCGTGCTGCTGTCGCTGCTCACCGGCCTCGTTTATCCCTTCATCATCACTGGCGTGGCGCAGAAAATTTTTCCGGATCAGGCCAACGGCAGCCTGATCGTGCGTGACGGCAAGCTGGTCGGCTCGCGCCTGATCGGCCAGGCCTTCAGCGATCCTGGCCATTTCTGGAGCCGGCCATCGGCGACCAGTCCGAATGCCTACAACGCAGCGGCGTCGAGTGGCAGCAACCAGGGGCCGCTCAACCCGATGTTGGCCAGTGCAGTCGGCGATCGTATCAAGGCGCTGCGCGATGCCGATCCCGACAACACGGCGCCGGTGCCGGTCGATCTCGTCACCGCGTCGGCCAGCGGACTCGATCCGCACATCAGCGTCGCGGCCGCGCAGTACCAGATTGCGCGCGTGGCGAAGGCGAAAGGTTTTCCAGTCGAGCAAGTGAGCGCACTGGTCGCTGCGCACACCAAGGGAAAATGGTTGAATTGGCTCGGCGAAGCACGCGTCAACGTACTCGAGTTGAATCTTGCGCTCGATGCGCTTGCGACCCGCTGAAGCAGGAATCCGCATGAATGGCGAACGTCCCGATCCCGATGCCTTGCTGGCCCGCGTGCAGGATGAAGCTGCGCGCGCACGGCGCGGGCGGCTGAAGATCTTCTTCGGCGCTTGCGCCGGTGTCGGCAAGACTTACGCGATGCTGAGCGCGGCACGCGATGCGCAGACGCAGGGCAAGAACGTCGTCATCGGCTACATCGAACCGCACGGCCGCCGCGACACCGAAGCATTGCTGCAAGGATTGCCGTGGTTGGCGCTGCGCAAGATCGCGCATCGCGACCGCACGTTGCAGGAGTTCGACCCCGACGCCGCGCTGGCATGGGCCGCCGCACATCCGCAGGCACTGGTACTGATCGACGAACTGGCGCATACCAATGCGCCGGACTCGCGCCATCCCAAGCGCTGGCAGGACGTCGAGGAGTTGCTCGCCGCCGGCATCGACGTGTGGACCACCGTCAACGTGCAGCACCTGGAAAGTCTCAACGATATCGTCAGCGGCATCACCCAGGTGAAGGTGTGGGAGAAGGTGCCGGATCACGTGTTCGATCGCGCCGACGAAGTGGTGGTGGTCGATCTGCCGCCGGACGAACTGCTGCTGCGGCTGAAGCAAGGCAAGGTGTACATGCCGCAGCAGGCCGAGCAGGCGATGAAGAATTTCTTCCGCAAGGGCAACCTGTTGGCGCTGCGCGAGCTGGCACTGCGTCGCACCGCCGATCGCGTCGATGGCCAGATGCAGGCGTTCCGGCGCGAACACCAGGCCATCGCCACCGTGTGGCCCAACCGCGAATCGCTGCTGGCCTGCATCGGTCCCGACGATCACGCCGAGCAGATAGTGCACAAATGCGCGCGGCTGGCCTCGCAACTGGAAGTGCACTGGCACGCGGTGCACGTGGAAACGCCGGCGCTGCAACGTTTGTCGCAGGCCCGGCAGGACAGGATATTGAAGGCGCTTAACCTGGCGCAGGAACTCGGCGCCACCACCGCCACGCTGGCGGCGCCGGATCCGGCCTCGGCGCTGATCCGTTATGCGCGCGCCAACAACCTGGCGCGGCTGGTGCTGGGCCGGCCGGCGCAGCAGCGGCGCTGGCCGTGGCAGCCGCGGCTGAGCAAGGCAATCCAGACTCGCGCACCCGATCTCGACGTGATGCTGGTGGCGGAGCGCTCGGACGCTTCCAGCCGGATCGCCCGCACCGAAACGCAGACGGAGCGGCAACCTATCGCGTGGCGCGGTTACATCGCCGCCGTGCTGGTGTGCAGTGCGGTGACGTTGCTGGCGACGCCGCTGGCGGATACGTTCGAGCTGACCAACATCGTCATGCTGTTCCTGCTGGCGGTGCTCGGCGTTGGTCTGCGCTACGGAAGAGGGCCGGCCATCGTCGCTGCCTTCGTCGGCGTCGGCTGCTTCGATTTTTTCTTCGTGCCGCCGCGTTTCAACTTTGCCGTGTCGGATGCGCAGTACCTGCTGACGTTCGCGGTGATGCTGCTGGTGGCGCTGGTGATAGGCCAGCTCACCGCGGGCCTGAAAGTGCAGGCCGAAGCCGCCACCGAGCGCGAGCAGCGCATGCGCAGCCTGTACGAAATGTCGCGCGATCTGTCGGCGGCGCTGCTGCCGTTGCAGGTGGCGGAAATCGGCGGCAAGTTTCTGCAGCGCGAATTCCAGGCCGGCTCGACGCTGCTGGTGGCGGATGACAACGGCCAGTTGCAGGTGATGCCGGGCGGCACCGCCGCGGTCGATCAGGCAGTGGCGCAGTGGAGTTTCGATCACGGCCAGCCGGCCGGGCTCGGCACCGACACGTTGCCGGCCGGCACCTGCCTGGTGTTGCCGCTGAAAGCGACGATGCGCCTGCGCGGCGTCATCGCGGTGGCGCCGGGTAGCGGCTTGCTGCATCCGGAACAACGGCGTCTGCTCGACACCTGCGCCTCGCTGCTGGCGATTTCGCTCGAACGCATCCACTACATCGATGTGGCGCAATCGACCACGGTGCAGATGGAGTCGGAGCGTTTGCGCAATTCGTTGCTGACGGCGATCTCGCACGACCTGCGCACGCCGCTGGCGTCGCTGGTCGGTCTGGCCGACACGCTGCAGCTCGGCAGCGTGCCGGAAGGCGAGCAGAAACAGATCGTGCAGTCCATTCGCAAATCGGCGCTGCACATGAGCGCGCTGGTCAACAACCTGCTCGACATGGCGCGGCTCGAAGCCGGCAAGGTGCAGCTCAACAAACAATGGCAGCCGCTGGAAGAAGTGATAGGCAGTGCGCTGGCGCAATGCAACCAGATACTGGCGGGACGTGCGGTGACAGTGAAACTCGCCGACGACCTGCCGCTGTTGCAGCTCGATGCGGTGCTGATGGAGCGCGTGTTGGTCAACCTGCTGGAGAATGCCGCCAAGTACACGCCGGCCGGCACCGCCATCGCCATCGCCGCCCACGTCGATGGCGACAACGTCGTCGTCACGCTCGACGATCACGGCCCCGGACTGCCGCCGGGCCGCGAACAAGCGATCTTCGAAAAATTTGAACGCGGTCAGAAGGAGCCGGCCACCGCCGGCGTCGGACTGGGGCTGGCGATCTGCCGCGCCATCGTGCGCGTGCACGGCGGCAGCATCCGCGGCGAAACCCGCCTCGAAGGCGGCGCGCGTTTCACGCTGGTACTGCCGCGCGGCAAGCCGCCCAGCGACGATGGCAGCGCGGCCGGCGCTACAATGACGTGACTGATCGGCGCGGAACCTCGGCGTGAGCGAACTGAAGCCCAACATCCTGGTGATCGAAGACGAAACGGAAATCCGCCGCTTCGTGCGGCTGTCGCTCGAAGCCGAAGGCTATCACGTGTGCGAAAGCGATTCGGTACAACGCGGCCTGATCGATGCCGCGACGCGCCGGCCCGATCTCGTCGTGCTCGATCTCGGTTTGCCCGATGGCGACGGCGTCGATTTCATCCGCGATCTGCGCGGCTGGTCGCAGTTGCCGGTGATAGTGCTGTCGGCGCGCAGCCTCGAGAGCGACAAGATCGCCGCGCTCGATGCCGGTGCCGACGATTACCTGGTCAAGCCGTTCGGCGCCGGCGAGCTGATGGCGCGCGTGCGCGCGCAGCTGCGCAGCCATGCCCATCACGGCGAACCGGGCGCGACGCTGATCCGCTTCGGCGACGTCAGCATCGATCTGGCGCGGCGCGTGGTCGAACGCGGCAAGCAAGTGTTACATCTGACGCCTATCGAATACCGCCTGTTGACGCACCTGGCGACGCAGCCCGATCGCGTGCTCACCTACAAGCAGTTGCTGAAGACGGTGTGGGGGCCCGGCAATGTGAATGATACGCATTACGTGCGCGTGCACATGGCCAACCTGCGCAAGAAAATTGAAATCGATCCGTCGCAACCGAAACATCTGATCACCGAGAGCGGAGTCGGCTATCGCTTCGTGCAATAATCCGGGCATGACGCCGATCCGCTCGTTATCCGTTTCCGCTCTCGCACTCGTCGCCGGGTTGACCGGCAGCGTCGCACGCGCCGAGCTGGACGATGAAATCCAGGTCTATGCCGACGAAATCAACGACCCTGGCCAGTTCGGTGTCGAGTTGCATGCGATCACGTTTCCGTCGGCGCGCTCGGTGCCGGACTACGCGGGCGAAGTGACGCCGAACCATGCGCTTTATCTCACCACCGAGCTGTCGTGGGGTTTGAGCAAGACTTTCGAAGCCGGCATGTACATTCCGTTCGCGCGCGACAGCGACGGCGGGTTTTATTCCGGCGGCGTCAAGGGCCGTCTCAAGTGGTTGCCGGTCAAGGAAGACGAAGCCGTCGGCGGTTGGTATGCCGGCGCCAACGTCGAATATGGCTACGAGCCGCGCCGCTTCAGCGACGTTGCCTACCATGCGGAATTGCGCACGATGTTCGGCTGGCGCGACCACGACTGGTTGCTCGGCATCAATCCGACTTTCGGCTGGGACCTGTCGAACGGCGCATCGGGACAGGGCGATTTCAATTTCGGCTTCAAGGGCACGCGCCGCGTGGCGGAAGGTCTGGCGATGGGGATCGAGTACTACGCCGACACCGGGCCGCTCGCCAATATGCTGCCGCGCCAGCAGCAGGACCAGAAACTGTTCTTCGTCATCGACGTCGATCGCGCGCCGTGGGTGTTCAACTTCGGCATCGGCACCGGCTTGACCGCTGCCACCGCCGACACCACGATCAAGTTCATCTTCGAATTGCCTATCTAGATTATCGACCCGACGCGCGAGTGGATCGCGGCCAGCAGTTCGGCCGGCGTCACGCGCGACTTCAGCAATATCGAATCCACCTTGTCCAGGTCCAGCGGCGTGGTGTCGGTGCCGGTCAGGATGATCAGCCGCGCGTCCGGTTGCCGCGCGTGGATGTCGGGCAGCAAATCCCAGCCGGTGCCGTCCGGCAGCACCAGGTCGAGGATGATGGCGGTGAAACGGTCCTGCACCAGATGCTGCCGCGCCGAGTGCAACGTCGTGGCCAGGCTGAATTCGCAATTGCCGCCGACCATGCCGCGGATCACCGTGTGCAGATCGACGTCGTCTTCCACATGCAGCACGCGGCACGGCAGCGAATCGGTCTTCGCCACGATCTGGTTGATTTCCTGCAACAGATGCGCGTGATCCACCGGCTTGGCTAGCCAGACGATGCCGGAGAAATCGCCGTTGATCGTCAGCCTGCCGTCTTCGGCGCGAGCCGATACCACGACGATGGGCAACGCGGCGGTGGCGGCTTGCGATTTCATCCGGCGGATGATGTCGATGCCGTTCATGTCCGGCAGCAGCAGGTCGAGCACCACCGCCGCATACGCGTGCGACTCCAGCGCCTGCAGCGAGGCGGCGCCGGTATGGGCGACGTCCACCGCGTAGCCGGCATCCGTCAGCATTTTGCGGATCAGCAACGCCGCATCGTGATCGTCCTCGACCACCAGCAGGCGGGCACCGTTGGCGGTCGCGGCCGTGCCTGTCGGTTGCGGCACGAACCGGCTATGAATGACGGGGAGTTCGAGATGGAAGCACGCGCCCTCGATGACGGTGGAATCGAAATTGAGCGAGCCGCTCATGCGTTCGGCCAGTTCGCGGCTGATCGCCAGACCGAGGCCGGTGCCGCTTTGTTTGCGCGAGTCCGAAGCATCGGCCTGGGCGAATTTCTGGAAGATGCGGTTGCGGAATTCTTCCGGAATGCCACGGCCGTGATCGCGCACGCTGATGCGTACCTTGTCGGCCTTCCGCGCCACGGTCACTTCGACCGTGCCGCCTTCCGGCGAAAACTTGATCGCGTTCGACAACAGGTTGCCGAGAATCTGCAGCAGGCGCTGGCTGTCCACCCGCACTTCGATATCGGATACGCGTTCGACGATGGCGAGTCCGACCTTGTGCTCGCTGCCATAGGAGCGGGTTCCTTCGACGATCTGCTCCACCAACGGCATCAGCGGCTGGATTTGCAGGTCGAAGTGCACTTTGCCGGCGGCGAGCTTTTCGATGTCGAGCAGATCGTTGATGAGATAGGTCAGGCGTTTGCTGTTCTTCAGCGCGATATCGACCATTTCCATCAACGCCGGCGGCACTTCGCCCAGCGCGCCGCCGCTGACGAGGCCCAGCGCGCCGGAAATCGACGTGAGCGGCGTGCGCAACTCGTGGCTCACGGTGGAGACGAATTCGCTCTTCATCTGTTCGATGCGCTTGCGCTGCGTGATGTCGCGCATCATCGCGACGAAGCGCGGTTTTTCGTCGGCCGGCGCGATGTATTGCAGGAAACATTCGACCGGCAAGCCGTCGCCCTGGTTGCGCAGAACCATGTCGAACGTGGTCGCGGCGACTTCGTGGCGGATGAGGGGAGCGCTGCGCTCGATGAACTGCTCTTCGCTCAGATCGGTGCTCACGTCCCACGGCCGTTTGCCGTACAACTGGTCCGGGGTGTAGCCCAGCGTGCGCAAGGCGCCGTCGTTGCCGTAGATGAAGTTGAGCGAATTGGCGTCGATGATGAAGACGCAGTCGAGCGTGTGGTCGAGCGTGGTGCGGAACTGGTTGAGTTGCCTGCGGCTCGCTTCCAGCGCGACGTTGGCGCGGCCGGCCTGCAGCAAGTGGCGGCGCGAACGACCCCACAAGCCCAGCACGGCGGCGAAGAACGCGGCCAGCACCAGTCCCACGCCCAGCACCACCTCTGGCAACAGGTTGCGCATGCCGGCTCTCAGCTCGGCGCTGTCCAGCACCTGCAACGACCAGCCGCCGTCGGTCAGCGACAGCGGCGAGCTGGCGGAAATGTAGCGGATGCCGGCGAGGTCGCGCGTCAGCGGATTGCGGTAGTAGGTGGAGCCACCGAAGTTCACCATGAACGGAATCGTCGGATCCTGGGCGCCGATCTGTTCAAACAACGCGGAAGCGCGGAATTCGGTGACGATGCAACCGTCGAAACGGTTGCCGACAAACAGGGGCCGCAGCACGTAGAAGCGGACGTCGTCGGCCGCGACGGCATCCGGCTTCGTGAACGAGGTTTTGTGGCTGTCGCGTGCTCGCAGGAAGCCGGCGGCCAGTTCCGGTTGCGTCGCCACGTCGGTAACGGCGGCGAGGCTGCTGTCGTCGGTCGGCATCTTCCATTGCACGCGCCCGTTGCCGTCTATCCAGTACATGGCGCGCACGCCGGACAGCGAATCGAGATACGAGCGCGTGTCCGATTCCCACACCATCTTCGGGGTGCCGTTGCCGGTTTCCCAGCGGCGTCCCATGCGTTCGAGAATGTTGACGTGCTCCTGGTACAACGCGTTGATGCCGATGCCGAGCTGGCGCAGGTCGGCATCGAGCCCGTTCTGCATCTGTTCGTCGCGCTGGCGGACGAGTCCGCTCCACAGCAACAGCGTGGCGCTGGCGACGACGATGAAACCGGCGGCGGCCAACGGCAGATAACTCTCTTCGCCGTTGTCTTCGTTGACGTGCAGGCTGCAGGTCAGCAGGCCGAGCGCCAGCAGAAAGATGCCGAGCGCGGATTGCGGCGCCATGTAGGTGTTCGCGCTCCAGCCGAACAACGGCCGCAGATCCGCCTTGTAACCGATGACGGTGGCGATCACTGCCGCAATGGCGAGCGCGCCGCAGGTCGTGGCCAACACGCGCGCGGACCAATTGCCGTGATGCAACGTGAACAGCAGCAGACCGGTGTCGAGTATCAGGTAGCTGAAGGCGGTCGTCAGCGCCATGCGGCCCGGCGCCGAGCCCGGCGTGGAGACATAGTGCTGCATCAACAGTTGGTCCAGGCCCAGGTCGGTGCCGGTGAAGTATTGCGTCATCGTCAATGCGCTGAGCAGCAGGCCCGCGCTGGCGGCGATCCGCCCGGGAGTGATCAGGCGGCGGGCGATGGCGACGAGCGCCGCGCCGGTGAGCAGCATCAAGAGTGCCGAGTTGTAGGGAATCGCCGCATAATCGGTGCGCAGC
>DATJXP010000196.1:0-3562 GCA_035500035.1 Candidatus Acidiferrum sp.
TTCCTGGAGCGGGCAAGCACTGGAGTACACTAGGGTCAGTTGCCACACCATCAAAACCGCAACCGTCACCGAGGGGATCGCCATGCTGAACATCGATCGTCGTGAATTCATTACCGCGCTGGGCGGCATCGCCGCCGTCAACCTGATGAGCCACGAGGCGCGCGCCGACGCGCTCGAACATCATCTGAACGAAAAGCTGTACGCCCAACCCGGCGGACTGGCGGCGACCACCAGCAGCAGTGGCGAGTTTCCCAGCGCGGCACAGGTAAAGGCCGAGATCGCGACGCGGCCGACCCGCCGCGGCGCCGGTGGTTTGTTCACCGGCGGCGCCAAGGGCGAGAACGTCGCCTTGTTGCCGGACATGCCGGCCAAGCCGACGCTCACTGATTTCTTCCAGTTGCGCTTCACCCAGTTCAGCAACCACTGCCTGCAAAGCGCCAACAAGGCCAGAGGCCGCGGCGCACCGGACGAAATCGTGCTGGCCTGCCTGCTGCACGACCTGTCGCAGTCGCTGATCCGGGTCGATCACGGCTACTTCGGCGCGCAGATGTTCGAACCCTACATCCCTGAACTGACCGCCTGGGCCATCCGTTACCATCAGCCGCTGCGTTTCTTCGACGACAAGGCCGCCGGCTACGAGTACCCCGATCTCTACCGCCGCGTTTACGGCTACGACTACGTGCCGCCGCCGCATGTGCAGGCGGCGTACGAAACCGCGAAGAAGCACAAGTGGTATTACGCGGCGCGTGAGGTAACGGTGAGCGATCTTTACGCGTTCGATCCGAACGCAGTGGTCAGTCTCGATTCATTCCGCGAATTGATCGGCAAGCACTTCAAGCAGCCGAAGGAGGGGTTGGGGTTCGACAATTCGCCGTCTGCGCATATGTGGCGGGCGGTGATGTTTCCTGACTCACCTTTGTAAGGCGCAGAAAATGCCAATCGCTTGCGCTCCCCAGTCGTGCATCCGTCGCTTCCGCGTCCAGCCATTCGGCACAGCCTCATGGCGTTCGAGCAAGCGCAAAGCCGTGCTTTGCATACGCTTGCTCTCACCCTCCTTGGCACGACTGGCTCGCCGCGATTGGCCTCAACCTTCAGTGCAAGGTGAGTCAAGCTCCATGCTTCACGATAACGATCAATAAATCACTGCGGCGGCTTCTTCGTACGCGGATCGATCTCGCCCAGCTCGGGATACCACAGCTTCTTGTTGTCGCGCGATTCGTTGTAGACCTTGCGGGTCTTGAACACCCATTTGCCGTTTTTCTTCACCAGTTCGTCGGCGTAGTGACCCATGTACAGCAGTTGCACGTCGCCTTGCGGCGTACGGTTGGTCATCGCGAACCAGTAGGCAGTGGAGGTGGCGGTGTCACCTTTGACGTCGATGACGTGGTTGATGATCTGGTGCTGCGTGCGCGGGCGCGAGGTAGCGTCCTTGGCGATCGCTTCATAACGCGAACCGCCGAAGTTCGACATCGCCTTGCGGATCGCATCCTTGCCTTTCTCGACGCCGCCGACCCATTCGAGCACGCCGTCGTCGGCCCAGGTGGCCATCACGGTTTCGATGTCGCCGGCATCGACCGCCACCATGTATTTGTTGGACAGGTTTTCGATTTCGGCGCGGTCGTCGGCATAGCCGGCGAAGGCCAGACCCGTTACCAACGCCAGTGCACTGCCTAACAGTTTGATCAGTTTGTGTTTCATATGCTCCTCCCCTCGTTGAATCGTGTGTTTACGAATTCATAAGGGCACGCCGTGGCGTGCCCCTACAATTTTTCCCGTAGGGGCACGCCACGGCGTGCCCTCAAGGGTTTCGAACATCAACTGAACCAGTGACGCCGCAAAAACTCCTCGTCGCTCAACGACGCCCGATAGACGCGCGTGCTGTGATTGCCTTGCGGCGGTGTGTAGCGATCGGCGTGGCCGGTCAGATCGATGAAGGTTTGTTGCTGGTACACGGCGCGCGCCGCGTAAGTGACTGGCGCGAACGACGTGGCACCGTCAGCCAACGCAACGGCAGGCAACGGTGTTGCCGCTACCGCCAGCGAAATTCCTGACAGGAACTGCCTGCGATTCAACTCGTTCATGCCTGAGTCCTGCCCTTGTAAGCCGGCAGCGGTTTGTCCTGCAGCGGCAGTTCCTTCGCGCTGTACCAACGCCCGTGCACCTGCGGCGTCATGCGGAACGGCAAAATGATGCGCGCCTGTTCCTGCATGCTGAGCGCATCGACGATGACCATCTCGGTGCGCATCTCGGCATAGTTGCTAGCAGTGCCGACGATCCAGCCGTCGCCTTCCGGTGCTTTCTCGCTACGCGGAATGAATGAAAGCTCCTGCAGGTTGTGCACGTCGCCGATGAAATACTTGCGCCACTCGCCATTGGTGAGGTCGTAACGGAAATAGGTGTTCACCACGCGATTGCCGGCACCGGCGCGCTTGGCATCGTATGGTTTGCTCGGGTCGCTCATCATTGAATACACGTACTTGTACGGCAGCGTCAGGTAGCGATCATCGACGCGGGCGAGGTCCACCACATCCTGCTGATCGAACACTTTGATGTCGTAGCTGTCGCTCTTGGAACTCATGTCGAACGTCAGCCGGCGGATCTGGTGCTGCGCTTCCTTCGGTACGAACGGCGAACCATCGATCTGCGGGAAAAACGGGAACGGGTTGCCGTCGCTGATCGGTGCATCGACGATGACCTTGTTGTCGTCGTCGAACGCGTTGATGGTGTGCATCACCACGCTGGCCGGGCCCTTGAACCAGCGCACGTCCTTGCCGTCGCCGTCGCCGTCGCGGCGCAGGATGCCCCAGTAGGTCGGCTTGCTCTTGTCCCAGGCCCAGTGCAGATGGCCGGCCTTCAACCGCTCGATGCTGGTGACGTAGCCGTACACCGGGAAAATCAGGTATTTCTGCGTCAGCACCATGTCGTGCAGCGTGCTGACGTACGGCACCTTGATGCGGATCTCGTGCTTGACCTTGCCCTTGGGCGACACGGTGTATATCCACAGGTCGTCGGTGCAGAGTCCCGTGGCTTCGTAGCCGTAGCAGATCATGTCGCCGCTGACCGGATCGACTTTCGGATGCGCCGAGAACGTCTGCGCCTTGTAGGCGCCGTCGAAATTCCACGCGCCCAGCGTCTCCAGCGTATTGGGATCGATCTCGAACGGCTGCGCGTCTTCCTTCAACGCGTACAGCTTGCCGTGATGCGCGATCGGCGCGGTATTCATCACGGTGCCGAGGTACGGCTTGTTGACGTAGTCGATGTCGGCAGTGAACGGGTTGCGGTAAACGCCGTACAACTGTTTGCGCGCGGCAAGGTTGTTGAGGAAGCGCGGCGTCTTGATCCAGCGCCCCTTGAAATCGGCGATACCGTTCTTGATGCGGAAACTGCTGATGTAGCCGTCGATGGAAAACGGGCTGTCGTCCTGACGTTTGGGCGGATAGAAGTAGTCGCCGCCGACGCGGATGAAGGCGCCGTCGAGTTCCTTCGGGATCGTGCCTTGCACTTCACAGTCGTAAACGTCGGCTTCGTAGCGCAGTGGGGCGAAGAAACCGGCTGAGGGACC
>DATJXP010000197.1:0-3172 GCA_035500035.1 Candidatus Acidiferrum sp.
TCCAGGCGGCGACGAAGTCGCGCACGAACTTCTGCTGGCCGTCGCTGCTGGCGTAAACCTCGGCCAGTGCGCGCAGCTGCGAGTTGGAGCCGAACGCCAGATCGACCCGGGTGCCGGTCCATTTCACCGCGCCGGTTTTACGATCACGACCTTCGAACACCTCGGCATCTTTCGAGGTCGGCGTCCACGCCGTGCTCATGTCGAGCAGGTTGACGAAGAAGTCGTTGGTCAGCGCACCGGGGCGTTTGGTGAAAACTCCGTGCGGCGAATTGCCGACGTTGGCACCGAGTACGCGCAGGCCGCCGATCAGCACCGTCAGCTCTGGTGCCGTCAGTGTCAGCAGCTGGGCCTTGTCCACCAACAGCTCTTCGGCCGACACCGAGAACTTCGACTGCTGGTAATTGCGGAAACCATCGGCTACCGGCTCCAGCACCTTGAACGATTCGAGATCGGTCTGCTGTTGCGTGGCATCGACGCGGCCCGGCGTGAACGGTACAACTACGTCGTGCCCGGCTTTTTTCGCCGCCTGCTCGATGCCGACGCCGCCGGCCAGCACGATCAGGTCGGCCAGCGTTACCTGCTTGCCGCCGGCATTGAACTCGGCCTGGATGCCTTCGAGCACTTTCAGCACCTTGGCGAGTTCAACCGGCTGGTTCACGGCCCAATCCTTCTGCGGCGCCAGGCGTATGCGAGCGCCGTTGGCGCCGCCGCGCTTGTCGGAGCCGCGGAAGGTCGAGGCCGAGGCCCAGGCGGTGGAGACCAATTGCGAAACGCTGAGACCGGAAGCGGTAAGCTTGGCCTTCAGCGCGGCGACGTCCTTGTCATCGAGCGGCTTGTGCGTGGCTGCGGGCAGTGGGTCCTGCCACAGCAGTACTTCTTGCGGGACTTCGGGGCCGAGATAGCGCGCACGCGGACCCAGATCGCGATGCGTCAGCTTGAACCAGGCGCGGGCGAACGCATCGGCGAACTGATCCGGGTTTTCCATGAAGCGGCGCGAGATTTTTTCGTACGCCGGATCGAAGCGCAGCGCGAGGTCGGTGGTCAGCATGGTCGGCACCAGCTTCTGCGTCTTGTCGAACGCATGCGGGATCGTCGCCCCGGCGCCTTTGGCGATCCACTGGTGCGCACCGGCAGGGCTCTTCGTCAGTTCCCACTCGTAACCGAACAGGTTCCAGAAGAAGTTGTTGCTCCACTTGGTCGGCGTGGTGGTCCACGTCACTTCGAGGCCGCTGGTGATGGCGTCGGCACCTTTGCCGCTCTTGTAGCTGCTGAGCCAGCCGAAGCCCTGCGCTTCGATGGCGCCGGCTTCCGGTTCCGGACCGACATGCGACGCCGGGCCGGCGCCGTGCGTCTTGCCGAAGGTGTGACCACCGGCGATCAGCGCAACGGTTTCCTCGTCGTTCATCGCCATGCGCGCGAAAGTTTCGCGGATGTCGCGCGCGGCGGCGAGCGGATCCGGATTGCCGTTGGGGCCTTCCGGGTTCACGTAGATCAGGCCCATCTGCACGGCGGCGAGCGGATTGGCGAGATCGCGATCACCGGAGTAGCGCTTGTCGTCGAGCCACTTCTGCTCGGCGCCCCAGTAGATGTCGAGCTCGGGCTCCCAGATGTCGGCGCGACCGCCGGCGAAACCGAAAGTCTTGAAGCCCATGGTTTCCAGCGCGACGTTGCCGGTGAGGATCATCAGATCGGCCCACGAAATTTTGTTGCCGTATTTTTGTTTGATCGGCCACAGCAGGCGGCGCGCCTTGTCGAGGTTGCCGTTATCCGGCCATGAGTTGATCGGCGCGAAGCGTTGATTGCCGGTGCCGGCGCCGCCACGGCCATCGCCGGTGCGGTAGGTGCCGGCGCTGTGCCAGGCCATGCGGATGAAGAACGGGCCGTAGTGGCCGAAATCTGCCGGCCACCAATCTTGCGAGTCGGTCATCAACGCCGCGATGTCTTGTTTCAACGCGGCGTAGTCGAGCGAGTTGAAGGCTTTGGCGTAGTCGAAATCGGCATCCATCGGGTTCGACTTGGCGGTGTGCTGGTGCAGGATTTCGAGTTTGAGTTGGTTGGGCCACCAGTCGCGGTTGGATGTACCGCCGCCGGCCTTGGGGTGAAACGGGCATTTGCTGTCAGACATGGGCATCTCCTTTGTTGCGTGAGCAGGGGTGGGCTAACGAGCCTAAAGGTACTGGGGCCGGGGTCCTTGCGGCCAATGTGGGCTGTCTATCGGAGCGATAGACGATGCCTGTTATAAGAAACCCGCGCGCGCATGACAACATGCGCGGCACCGAAACGATCATCAACCACCCCATGCAAGGAGCCCGATCATGAAACCCGACAAAATCCTTTACACAGCCAACGCTACGGCCACTGGTGGTCGTGATGGCCGCGCCGAATCCAGCGACAACGCGCTGGCCGTCGCGCTGTCGGTACCGAAGGCGCTCGGTGGCGCCGGCGGCCCCGGTACCAATCCGGAACAGCTGTTCGCTGCTGGTTACTCAGCCTGTTTCTTGAGTGCGCTGAAATACGTGGCGGGCAAGCAGAGCGTCGCCGTACCGCAAACGGCCACTGTTGCCGCCAGCGTCGGTATCGGCCCGATTGCGACCGGCTTTGCGTTGCAGGTGACGCTCGAAATCACGCTGCCGGGCGTTGACAGCACGCTCGCGCACGAACTGGTGGAAAAAGCGCACGTCGTGTGTCCGTACTCGAACGCGACGCGCGGCAACGTGGATGTGACGCTCGTCGTCAAATGATGCGGAGAATGACGATGGAAAAAATATTGAGCGTGTTGACCGACCTCACGCTGATGCTGAGCGCAACCTCAGCCGACGAAATGCCGGACAGCAACCTGCCGGTTGCTGTTTACGGCGGGCTGGATGGTTGTAACTGGGTGGATGCCTGAGGGTACGGCGCCAGTCTGGCGTTGCGCGCGGGCTGGTCAGGCGGAAGCTCCGCGGCCATCGCGACTGGTGCGGCATAGCCGAGAGGCTCGTTCATGGTTGCGTGCGCCGGTCCTTCCTTGACCGACACGGCCCACTGGTAACGCGTGCTGAGTGAGCCGAGCTTCCATTGCGTACCTTGTTTGACGGCTTCTGCTTGCAGTTGTCCCATCAGGTAATAGCCGTCGTCTTTATCGCTGGCATGCACTTGCCACAGGCGCGATACAACAGTGGCGTGTTGACCA
>DATJXP010000198.1:0-11248 GCA_035500035.1 Candidatus Acidiferrum sp.
CGGTTTCAGCCGCCTCGCCGTCTGCGTGATCCTGGCGCTGCCGGTGTATGTGGCGATTGCGACGCTGGTAAGGGTGCCGCTGACGCAGGTCGCAGGAGAAGAATGAGCTGAACCGCACCTGATCCTTCAGGATGCTTTCACAGGATTCCCGCGGGCGCTTCGCATAGACTTTCCTCTCCCCGGCCGAATGATTCGCTGTTGAATGCTGCGTTCTCTCGTCATCGCTTTGCTGTTTACCTGCCTCGCTGTCACGGCCGCAGCGGTGGAACCCAGCGCCGTCCAGGTAGTCATCACCGTCGATGCCGCCGCGCTGGCCACGCTGAACAACCACACCGCGCTGCCGCCGCTGTGGCTGCAACTCGACGACGCTACGCACGCCAACACTGTGCGGTTCGATCTCGGCGCCGCGCTGCGGGTGAATGGCGAACAATTTGCCCCCGACTCCGGCGACTACGTTGGCGGCAAGGCGTTCTATCGCAGCGTACCGGCGACATTCGCGCTGCCGGCCGGCTTCGTGCCGGATCGCAGCAGCGTGTACGCGCAGGACGGCAGCGAGCAGATTCCGGTGAGTTACCAGTTGACGTTACCGGGCACGACGCAGCATCAGGCCAGCTCCGTGCTCGACGGCGACTCCTCGCTCGTCACCATCGAGCAGAACGGGCCGATGGCGAACCGGCTCGCGTTCGTGCTGGTCGGCGACGGCTACACCACCGCTGACCGCACCAAGTGGCAGAACGACGCGCACAATATCTTCGAGCTGTTTTTTGCGCAGTCGCCGTGGAAGGAATACCGTTCGTACTTCAACTTCTACCGCCTCGACGCCTTCAGTCTCGAATCCGGCGCCGATCATCCGTCCACCGGCATCAGCAAGAACACCGCGTTCGATGCGTCCTACGGCTGTGGCGGCACCGAGCGCCTCATTTGCGCATCGAGCGATAAAGTACAAGCCGAAGTGGACAAGCACTTGAGCGGCACCGCGCACGAGTTGATCGTGCTGGTGGTCAACGACCCGGAGTACGGTGGCTCCGGCGGCACCATCCCGGTGATCTCGACCGATGTCAACGCGGTGGAGATCGCGTTGCACGAAGTGGGGCACAGTTTCGCCAACCTGACCGACGAGTACGTCGACACGCAGTATCTCTCGCCGGACAAATGCCAGCCCACGGTCGAACCCACCGCCGCCAACGCCAGCATCCTGCACACGCAAAGCAGCCAGGTGAAATGGGGCTACTGGATCGCCGCCACCACCGCGGTGCCGACCACGACGACCAGCACCACCAGCAGCGAACCCGGCCTGTACGCCGGCTCACAATACTGTGACAACCTGTACCGGCCGACGCCGAACTCGAAGATGCGTACGCTGCTGCGGCCCTACGATGCCATCAACGAAGAACAGTTCGTGCTGCGTTACTACGATTACGTGACGTTGCTCGACGGCATCAGCCCCACCAACGACAAGCTGATCGATCTCAGCCAGGGCACGGTGACGAGTTTCAGTTTCCAGGCACAGAATCCCAAGCCCGGCGGCGTCACCGGCGATTGGTACCTGGATGGCGTCAAGGTGGCTTCCGCTACCAGTCTCAACGCCGCCGCCATTCCGTTCGGCACTCACGCGCTGGAATTGATCGTCACCGATCCCACGCCGAAGGTGCGCAAGGACACGCAGAACAAGCTCAGCAGCCAGACCCAGTGGTCGGTGGTGCGCAGCACCGAAGTGGCCGACTTCACCAGCGGCAATCTGGTGATCCCGGTGGTGCGGCTGAACACCGGTGTCGCTTATCGCGCCACGCTGCACCAGGACACCGGCGTCACCACGGCGATGGAGTTCGTCGTCGATACGCTGCAAGCCTCCAACGCGGTGCCGCAGAACAGCGACGCCGCTTACGTCAACGGCGTGCTGACGATTCCGCAGGTGACATACAACCAGCAAAACTGGCAAGTGGAGATGCAGGTGGTTGCCGGTACGCCAATGCGTCTGCGGGTGACCAAGGCGAAGCTGGTGCAGTAGCGCTGACGCTCAATTCACTTTCAATACGTCGTTAATGGGTTAACGCATACACCGCGATGTTGGTGGCGATGCGCAGGCCGAGGTTCATACGTTCGCTGGGATAGCGCGGATCGTCGGCCCACTGCAGCGAATCCCACACGTCGTTGTTGAACGCGATCAGGATCAGCAGGCGTCCCTTGTCGTCGATGACGCCGCGCCAGTGCGGTTCGCGGCCGTCGCTGAGCCAGCCGCCGCCGCCGCGCAGCAGCGAGTTCATGTTGGGGATCTGCGTTTCGGCCAGCTTGGGAATGTCGTACACGGTATGGAACACCGGATGGCTGCCGTCGAGATCGACGATGGGGTATTCGGGGAAGATGCGCTTGATGCCTTCGGCGAAGTTGGGCCACACCTCGGAGCCGAAGAAACTGTCGGCCAGCAGGAAGCCGCCCTTCAGCAAATAGTTGCGGATGTTCTTTGCCTGCTCGTCGGTGAGATTCCAGTAACCGGGAAGACCCACCACCATGAACGGAAAAAAGCCCATCGAGTCGGGATCGTCGGGATTGACCGCTTGCTCGACCGAGCGCGTATTGATGGTGGTGAAACGGCGCAGCAACTGCACGAAGGTGCGGTCACCGTCCGGGTAATCGACCGACCACGTGGTGCCGCCCATCTGCCAGTCGCCACGCCCACCGCGACCGCGCCGGCCGAAGCCGCCGCCGGACGGATACATCAGGCGGGCGGTGATGAACTCGCCGGGCTGCTGCCAATCGGTCGGTATCGTGCGGTCGGCATCCCACTCGAAACTTTCGTACATGTGGAATTCCGGCATCTTGAATTCGGTTTGCGCGCGCAACTCGCCGGCCTGAACCAACAGGAGACCCAATAGCAGGAGACCGATACGCTTGCTGTGGCGGTACATGGCACAATCCCGATGACGCTGACTGCACTCTAACACCTTAAACCAGAGGTCAGCATATTTTCCGTAACGAATGACGAGGTTCCTTGTGGCTTCCACAATCGCCACCCTGCCCTGCGTGACGCCGGCGCTGCTCACGTTCAATGCCGAACAGCGACCCGAACTGGTGTTGCTGAAGTTCGACAGCGGCGAGAGTTACACCAGCATCCAGCTATTGGCCGCAGTGCGTGAATATGCTGCCGGCCTGCAGACACTCGGTGTACGGCAGGACGACTACGTGCTGAGCTGGCTGCCGAACGGTCCGCTGGCGGTGCTGCTGTGGCTGGCGCTGAACGAACTCGGTGCGATCTACGTACCGATCAACACCGCGTACAAGGGCCGCTTGCTGCAACACGTGATCAAGAACAGCGGTGCTACGCTGATGATCGCCGATGGCCGACTGCTGGAGCGGCTGCATGACATTGATAGCAGCGCGCTGAAGCTGGTCGTCGTTGCCGGCGCCGAGCGCGCTTCACTGCGCGGCATCACCTTGCTCGATGAACGCCTGCTGCATGGCAGTGCCGCGACGCTGCAGCCGCCACCGCGCGCGCTGCAAGCGTGGGACACCAGTTGCGTGATCTTCACCTCCGGCACCACCGGGCCATCGAAGGGCGTGCTGTGTTCGTATCGCCACACGTTCACCGCCGCCTGCGAGTTCAAACACGTCGGCCCCGGTGACACCAACCTGGTCGCGCTGCCGATGTTCCATATCGGCGGCATCCTCGGCGTCAACTTTGCGTTGATCCATGGCGGCACCGCGGCGTTCGTCGAACGCTTTCGTACCGACACGTTCTGGGACACCGTGAACCGGCTCGGCGTCACCTCGGTCGGCCTGCTCGGCACCATGGTGCAGTTCCTGATGCAGCAACCGGTGCGCGCAGGCGAGCGCGAGCATCCGGTGCGCAACGCCGTGATTGCGCCGTTTACCGACGATGCGCTGGCGTTCGGCGCGCGCTTCGGCATCGATGTGCACACCGAGTTCAATATGACGGAACTGTCGGTGCCGTTGTGGGCCGGGCCCAACCCGACCGCGCGCGGCACCTGCGGCAAGCCGCGCAATGGCGTGCAACTGAAACTGGTCGATGCGCACGATAACGAAGTCGGCGTCGGCACCATCGGCGAGCTGATGCTGCGCTGCGACGAGCCGTGGACGTTGAGCCACGGCTATCTGAACGATGCGGTCGCCACCGCCAACGCCTGGCGCAATCAATGGTTTCACACCGGCGACCTGTTTCGGCGCGATGCCGACGACAACTACTACTTCGTCGATCGCGCCAAGGACATGATCCGCCGCCGCGGCGAGAACATCAGCTCGTACGAAGTGGAAGCGGAACTGCTGGCGTTCCCCGGCGTCAAGGCCGCCGCCGCGGTGGCCGTACCCGGCGACGGCGGCGAAGACGACGTACTCGCGGTGCTGGCGCCGCAACCCGGTGCCACGCTGGATCCAGCCGCGCTGCTGGACTTTCTCGCACCACGCATGGCGCACTTCATGCTGCCGCGCTACGTGCGGATCATCGACGAATTGCCACTGACGCCGACGCAGAAAATCGAAAAGCACGTGCTGCGCGCGCAGGGCATCACCGCCGACACATGGGACCGCGGCCCGCGTAAATGGGGTCAGCGTAAATGGGGTCAGAGCCCATTTCAATTGTTAAGACCGGAACCCGGCAGCGCCAGCGACAAATCCGTCTTAACAAAACAAATGGGCTCTGACCCCATTTTGAAAGCCGGGCCGCTGGCCGGGGTCAGGGTGCTCGAGTTTGCCGGGCTCGGGCCGGCGCCGTTTTGTGCCATGTTGCTCAGCGACATGGGGGCCGAGGTGACCTGCATCGACCGCCCCGGCGCCCACTACAGCCCGGCCGACACCGAAGCCCGCGGCCGCACGCGGGTGCAACTCGATCTGAAAACCCGGGACGGCAAGCTCGCGGCGCTGAAGCTGCTGCAGCAGGCCGACATCCTGCTCGAAGGGTTCCGTCCCGGCGTGATGGAACGACTCGGGCTCGGCCCCAAGCTGGCGCTTGAACTGAATCCGCGCCTCGTCTATGGCCGCATGACCGGCTGGGGCCAGCACGGGCCGTTGTCCCACAAAGCCGGCCATGATCTGAATTACCTCGCGCTGACCGGCGCGCTGCATGCACTCGGCACTGCCGACCAGCCGGCAGTGCCGCTGAACCTGATCGCCGATTTCGGCGGCGGCGCGCTGTACCTGGCGCTCGGCGTGCTGGCGGCGCAGCGGCAGGCCGAACGCACCGGCAAGGGACTGGTGGTGGATGCGGCGATGACCGACGGCGTGCTGTCGTTGTTGACGATGATCTACGGCGACTTTGCCGACGGCCGCTGGCTCGACCTGCGCGCGAGCAACGTCATCGACGGCGCCGCGCCGTTCTACAACGTCTATCGCTGCGGCGACGGCAAGTTCGTCAGTGTCGCCGCCATCGAGCCGCAGTTTTTCCGCAACCTGATCGGTGTGCTCGGCCTCGACGCTGCGTGGATCGAGCAGCAATGGGACCGCGCGCAGTGGCCGCAGCAGAAACGCCAACTGGCCGATCTGTTCGCGACGCGCCCGCGCGACGAGTGGAGCGCGCTGTTCGCCGACGTCGATGCCTGCGTGGTGCCGGTGCTGAGTCTGGCGGAAGCGCGCGAACATCCGCACAATGTCGCCCGCCGCGCCTTCGTCGAACGCGACGGCATCCTGCAACCGGCACCGGCGCCGCGGTTTCAACCGCCCGGCACCGAAGCCGATTGATCACGACCACCAACGGAAGTCATTCATGCGTCTAGCCAACAAGATCGCCCTCGTCACCGGCGCCGCCAGCGGCATAGGTGCCGCCATCGCCCGCGCCTTCGTCGCCGAAGGTGCCACGGTATACGTTACCGACATTAACACCGGCAACGGCGAAGCCCTGACGAAAGAGCTGGACACGCATGGTCGTTTCCTGCCGCTCGACGTGCGCGACGAAGCGCAGTGGCAAGCCGTCATCGAGCGTGTGCTGGCCGACAGCGGCAAGCTCGATGTGCTGGTCAACAACGCCGGCATCACCGGGTTCGAACACGGCTTCGTGCCGCACGATCCCGAACATGCGTCGCTCGCCGACTGGCACGCGGTGCATGCCACCAATCTCGATGGCACTTTCCTCGGCTGCAAATACGCGATCGCGGCGATGAAGCGCAGTGGCAGCGGCGCCATCATCAATATCTCGTCGCGTTCGGGCCTGGTCGGCATTCCCGCGGCCGCCGCCTACGCTTCGAGCAAGGCGGCAGTGCGCAATCACAGCAAGACGGTGGCGCTGTACTGCGCGCAGCAGGGCTGGAACATCCGCTGCAATTCGATACACCCGGCGGCGATCCTGACGCCAATGTGGGAGCCGATACTCGGCAACGGTCCGGATCGCGACAAGAACATGGCAGCGATGGTGAAGGACACACCGCAGCGCCGGTTCGGCACGCCCGACGAAGTGGCGGCGGTGGCAGTGATGCTCGCTTCCGACGAAGCCACCTACATCACCGGCAGCGAATTCAACATCGACGGTGGCATTCTCGCCGGCTCGGCGGCGACGCCGGGCAGTTGAGCGACGGACTACTGCACAGTCCTTTTCGACAACAGGTCTACCATGGCGGCTATTGCCCCACCTGCGCGGTAACCCGCCTGGTTGAGGTCGATGACTTCCTCGTCACCGTTCGACAGCGCACTCGCTTGCCCTGTAGCTGGCATCCATTGATCGACTTCGGTGGAAGCAGTACTCACTCCCATCGTCATCAGCGGATTCAGCGACAGCAAGGCAAACTCGACTCCGCCACCGGCATCGGTTTTCATTTGTACGTCGGTATCGTTGGCGTCGATGCTGGTCACCGTCGCGCTCAAAGCGGCCGACACGCAGTTGATCACGTTCTGGCAAAGTTTCAGCGATTGGACGACGCGCGACCCGGTGATGGTCATGGTGCCGCTGACCGTCCAGGTCGTGCCGGTGGAGCCCGTATCCAGCTTGCTGCCGCTGGTGTAAACGATCGTGGTGCGGTGCAGCTGGTAATAGGCTTGCGCATTGGCAGCCTGAAAACACAGCAGCGCGCAAAATGCTGCAATGACCATGGCCAGTTTTTTCATGCCTTGCCCCCGAATTGGAAATTTCACGAGAAGTTGATCAGATCGATGATGAAGTGGGCCGTGATCAACGGCCACAGGTTTTTCAGTTCGAGGTAGCTGAGCGCGAAAAACAGGCCGACCACGGCGGCCACCAGCGTATCGCCGGGGCCGTTTTCCCAATGGATCAGCGCGAACAGCGGCGTGGAGACGCTGACGAACAGCAGTTGCGGATTGCCGGCACGCTGGCATAACCGGTACAGCCAGCCGCGGAAATACAGTTCCTCGACGATGGCGGCGGTCAGTGCAAAGTAGATCGCCACCACGCGATGCAGCATGGGATCGGCCGGCATCACCTGGCCATAACCGAACAAGCCGCCGCTGTGTATGAACTCGATCGCCAACCCGCGCGTCATGCCTTCGACCGCATAGGCCACCAAGCTGAACAGCAGGCACATCAACAACAGCAGCCAGGGCTGTTGTCGGTTACCGAGCGTCGTGTGCAACCCAAGATCGGCGAAACCGAGACCGGTGCGCTGCATCGCCAGCGCAAACACCACTATCGGCAGCGCCACCCAATACGACAGTTCGAAACTCCAGTACAGCAGCGGCTTGTGCCAGATGAACGAATTGACCACGCCGTTGACGAAGAACGGCGCGATGCCAACAGCGAACAGGCGGATGGTGAGCGGTATGCGGGCTTCCATGTCGTGACAGTGTAGTGACTTTGACGCGTCATTGTTGGCGAGCTTCCACCGTTATCGTACCCGTCATTTCCGGATGCAGCGAGCAGAAATAGGTATAAGTCCCGGACTCGTTCACAACAAACGACCACGCATCGCCGGTATCCAGTGCGGTCGATCTCAGTTTGATGTCTTTCTGCACGATGTTGTGCGGGGCGTCGTCCTTGTTGACCCACGTAAGTTTGGTGCCGGCGGGCACTGTCACGTCCTGCGGGACGAACTGATAGTCCTTGATTTCGATTATCTGCTCGGCCGGCGCCGCGGTCACCGCTGCCGACAAGCCGAGCGCTACCGCTGCCAATGTCATACGCCACTGCATGTCAGCCTCCGTTCCGCGCCAGCGCGGTATCGAGCAACTGCAAACCCGGCAGGCCAGGCGCCGGTTTGACTTCGGTGATACCGAGATAAGAGCGCAACTGCTCCGCCGGCACCGCCATCGGCCCCGGCGACGCCGCCTTGCCGGGTGCCGGTTGCGGAAACGCCGTGCTGCGCGCGGTGTGGAACGTGATGTCGCCTTCGACCTTCTGGATCACCTGATGGATGTGGCCGTTCAACACCGTCACCGAACCGTAGCTGCGCAGCAGCGCCAGTGCCTGATCGCCGTCTTCGGTGCCCCAGCCCCACGGTTCGTACACCGTCCACAGCGGAATGTGGGTGAACACGACGACGGGCGTGCTGTTGCCGACGCCACGCAGATCGTCCTTGAGCCAGGCGATCTGTTCGCTGCCGAGCTTGGCCATGTGGCCAGCCTCGAGATTGAACACGTTGACCAGCGCGACGAAGTGCACGCCGTGATCGTCGAAGCTGTACCAGCCATTGCCCTTGCTGCCCTTGCCGTAACGTTCGAGATACAACTTGCCGCCGCCTTCATCGAGCACGTCGTGTTCGCCCGGCACGTAGAAGGTTCTGGATTTGATGTCCTGCATCAGGCTGGCGGCGGTGTCGAATTCTTCCGTCTTCGACAACTGCGTGATGTCGCCGGTGTGCAGCACGAAACCGGGCTTCAACTGTTGCAAACGCGCGATCGCTTCGCGCGCAGTCTTGTCCGGCTCGGGATTGGCTGCCTTGTTGAAACCGATGTGGGTGTCGCTGATCTGGCCGAACGTGAAAGGCGATGCACCGGCCCCGGTCATAGGCTGGTGACTGCTGTCGGCGGCAATGGCGCGGGGCACTCCCCCCACCAAGGTCCATAACACGCCGGCACTGGCCATCATGCCCATGCATTGCAACGTGGCCCGGCGTTTGGGATCGAATTCGTTCATGACTGTACTCCTCTGTTGGCGTTGTAAGCGGGACGACTGCTGGTATAACTTCAGCGGCTCCGGCTTTATTCCCGCGCGCGGAAAAATATTTTTGCCGCGCTCCCATTGCGCTTGGCAGCGGAATTCCTAAAGTGGCTTTCTTCTCCCGTTCTTCCACCAGAGGCAACGCCGAGCGCTTCATGCATTGGTTCGAACCGCATATGGATGCCGCCTGGAACCTGGCCCGCTGGCTGTTGCGCGACGACGCCGCAGCGGAAGATGCAGTGCAGGAGAGTTTCGTGCGCGCCTTTACCGCGCTGGACCAGTTCGACGGCCACAACGCCAAGGCGTGGTTGCTGACGATAGTGCGCAATCGTTGCTACAGCTGGCTCAAACAGAATGCCACTGACAGCAGTGCACTGCGACTCGACGACGATCTGTTCGACACCGACGCGCTGCCGGAACTGGCCGATCACGCCAGCCCGGAACTGCAATTGGCGCAGGCCGAAACCCGCGAACTGTTGCACAAGGCACTCGCTGAACTACCAGCGACATTCCGCGAGGCGCTGATATTGAAGGAGCTGGAAGATCTCTCGTACAAGGAGATCGCCACCATTACCCAGGTGCCGATTGGTACCGTCATGTCACGCCTGGCGCGGGGCAGGACGCTGTTGAAAACCTCATTGCAAAGGTTGACGCTGCCATGACCGAACTCGACTGCCCGCACTGCCGGCTGGAAATCCACGGTTATCTCGACAACGAGCTGGACGCCGGTGCCGCGCTGGCCGTGCATCGCCACTTGAATGGCTGCCAGGCGTGTCAGGATTACTGCATCAACATGCGCAGGACCAAACAGCTGGTGCGCGACGGCGTGCAGCAGCATCAGGCACCGCGGCAATTGCGCAACGATATCCTGGCGCAGATCAAGCAGCGCGAAGCGGCAACCGGCCGCCCCTCGTTCGCGGCGTTGTTCGGCCAACTGTTTGCGTATCGCACCAATGCAGTGACGACGTTCGCGTCGCTGGCGGCGCTGGTTATCGCCATTGTGATCATCGCGTTACCCCGCTCGCACGACGATCAGCTGGGCGACGAGATCGTGTCGGAACACGTGCGCTCGTTGCTGGCGCAACGCAACATCGATGTCGTCTCGTCCGACCGCCACACCGTCAAGCCGTGGTTCAGCGGCAAGCTCGACTTTGCGCCGCCGGTTTATGATTTGAAGGAACAGGGTTTTCCGCTGCTCGGCGGCCGGCTGGATTACCTGCAGGCGCAACCGGCGGCCGCGCTGGTGTATGAACAGAACAAGCACATCATCGATCTGTTCATCCAGCCGGTGACGGCATCAGGCAGCAAGTTGCCTCCGAACCTGAAACTGCGCGGCTACCAGTTGGTGAGCTGGCAACAGGATGGTTTGCAGTTCATCGCCATTGCCGACATGGACAAGGAAGGCTTGACCGCGTTCAGCGCTGCATTTCGCAGCGCCGCGGCCGGCCAGTAGTGGCGCTCAGCGGAAGAAGCGTCGGAACGGCACCATGCTCGAGCGTTTGAAACCGTGGCGCTGATAAAAGCGCTGGGCCTTGCTGTTATCGCCATCAGTCAGCAACGTCAACCGCTGGCAACCCTGCCGCTGCGCTTCCTCGCACGCCGCCTGCAACAACTGCGAACCGATGCCGTCGTTGCGCAACGACGGCAACACCACCACGTCTTCCAGGAAACCGACGCGGGCGCCGAGCACGGTCGAGATTGAATACTGAACAGTGATGGTGCCGACCACGGTGGCATCGCGCTCCGCCACCAGGATGAAGCCGCTGTCGGGTTGCGCCAGGATCAGTTCGAGTCCGCGCCGCTGCACGACTGCATCCGGCGAAAATTCCACTTCCTGCTCGAACAGGATGCCGAGCAGCCGCACCAGCGCGTCGAGATCATCGGGCGTGGCGCGGCGCAGCGTCATTTGTGCTGTTGCAAGCGGCAGCCGTGCGAATCGCGCACGACGTAGCCGCCGGTCGGTTCGTTGAAGTGGCTGCCGATGACGTAGGTGCCGCTGTTGGCGACCTTGCCGACGAAGTTCACCCGCGTCTTCGATGCCTGCTCCTTGTCCATATCGAACCGCGCCAGATCGCCCGGGCGTTCGAGCTGGATCGGGTGATGCATCATGTCGCCGGTGACGATGGCCTTCTCGCCTTTGGATTCGATGCAGATGCTGACGTGGCCTGGCGTGTGGCCCGGCGTCGGCATCAGCGTCAG
>DATJXP010000199.1:0-8907 GCA_035500035.1 Candidatus Acidiferrum sp.
GGCTGGCACGAACAGCGCCATCGCTTCGACATGGCTGGTGTGCGGAAACATGTCCATGGCTCCGGCGGCCTGCAGTCGATAACCGAGCCCGGCCAGCAGCCCGGCATCGCGCGCCAGCGTGGCCGGGTTGCATGACACATAGACGATGCGTCGAGGCTTGAGTGCCGCCAGCGCCGCCAACACTTCCTGTGCACCCGAGCGCGGAGGATCGAGCAGTATCTTGCTGAACGGTTCACGCAAAAAGACATGCTCGCCGGCGGGACGCGTCAAGTCCGCAGCATGGAATTCGACATTGGCCAGATTGTTGGCCAGGGCATTCTCGTAACCGCGTTCGACCATCTGGGCCGAACCTTCGACGCCGATCACGGCGCGCGCGGTACGGGCGATCGGCAGCGTGAAATTACCTAGGCCGCAGAACAGGTCGAGCACCCGATCGTCACGCTGCAAGTCCAGCAGTTGCAGTGCCTGGTTCAGCATCTTGCCGTTGATACCGGCATTGACCTGAGTGAAATCGAGCGGATGAAAACCCAACCGCAGCGCAAAATCCGGAAGGTGGTAATAGAGCCGTTCCACGGTGCCGGCCGGAAAAATCTTGTGCACCGACTCCGGCCCCTTGGGCTGCAGGTAGATATCGATGCCGTGCCGCGCACCGAAATCGCACAGCCGTTGATGATCGGCCGCCGACAACGGCTGCAAATGGCGGAACACCAGTGCGCAATCGCCGTGGTTGCCGGCATCGGTTGCTTTGTCGCCGATGGCAATTTCAATCTGCGGCAGTTGTTCGCGCCCATCGAGCGCAGTCACCAACTCGCTCAACATCGCCAGCAGGCCGCCGATGCGCGGATCCAGCACCGGGCACTCGTCCATATCGGTGATGAACGAACTGTGTTGTTCGCGAAATCCGACCAGCGCCTTGCCCTTCTTGCCGACCCAACGTACGGCCAGCCGCGCCTTGCGCCGGTAGCCATACACATCGCCGCTGATCACCGGCAGACGCCGGTACACATCCTCGGCCACCGCGTGCGAAAGCCGCTCGTGCAGCACTGCTTCCTTGAACGCGAGTTGGGCCGCGCTGTCGAGATGCTGAAGGCTGCAGCCGCCGCAAACACCGAAGTGGCGGCAGCGCGGTGCGACGCGCTCGCCACTGGCGCTGAGGATCTCTAAGGCCGTGGCTTCGGAATAACTGCCGCGGTTGCCGGTGAATCTGGCCAGCACTTGTTCGCCTGCCAGTGCGCCATCGACGAACACGACCTTGCCCTCATGGTGCGCAATGCCGCGACCTTCGTGACTCAGCTTGGTGACTTTCAACTCCAACGGCCCCTGCTGCTGCAGGCGGCGACGCGCACGCGCTCCCATGTCAGCGACCGCTCTGCTGGCTGAACACGCCGGTGGACAGGTAACGATCGCCGCGGTCGCAAATGATGGCGACGATCACGGCATCGTGCAGTTGTTTCGACAATTCCAGCGCCGCGAATACGGCGCCGCCGGACGAGACGCCGCAGCAGATGCCTTCCTGCAGCGCCAGCGCGCGCATCGTGCGCTCGGCATCGTGCTGGCCGATATCCATCACCACATCGACCCGGTCCCGCTCGAATATCTTCGGCAGATACGCTTGCGGCCAACGGCGGATACCGGGAATACGGCCGCCTTCCTGTGGTTGCAGACCGACGATCTGTATCGCCGGATTCTTTTCCTTCAGGTAGCGCGATACGCCCATGATGGTACCGGTGGTACCCATCGAGCTGACGAAATGCGTGACAGTACCCTGCGTATCGCGCCATATCTCGGGTCCGGTGCCTTCGTAGTGGGCGGCGTAGTTGTCAGGATTGGCGAACTGATCGAGTACCCTGCCCTTGCCTTCGCTTTGCATCTTCATCGCCAGATCGCGTGCGCCTTCCATGCCTTCGGCTTCGGTGACTTCGATCAGCGTGGCGCCGTAGGCGGTCATCGCATCCTTGCGCTCCTGCGTCGAATTGGCCGGCATGATCAACACCATGTCGTAACCCTTGATCGCCGCCACCATCGCCAGTGCGATGCCGGTATTGCCACTGGTGGCTTCGATCAGCGTATCGCCGGGCTTGATCAGACCACGCGCTTCGGCCTTGTTGATCATGCTGAGCGCCGGCCTGTCCTTGACCGAGCCGGCGGGATTGTTGCCTTCCAGTTTGACCAGGACAGTGTTGCTGGTTGCACCAGGCAGGCGCTGCAGGCGCACCAGTGGCGTATTGCCGACCTGGGCTTCGATGGTGGGATAGAGCGAATTGGTCATGAGGTGGTACTGCAGGCAAAAAACGCAGTTTAACGGTCAGTCCTGCGGCGGGGAAGTTTTTGGCCGCGCAAACAGGCTGCGGCTGGTCAGTTCGCGTTTGCCCAGGTGCTGTTGCAGCACGAGGCGCAACAGACGCTTGGCCGTGCGCCGAACGTGTTCATCGGCAAAATCGCGCCGGGCGATCCGGATCAGTTCCTCACCGCGATACAGATTGGCCGCGACATCCGGCGTCGCCGTTCCCACATGCCGCACGAAACCGCCGCCCTCATGCAAGTGATACCAAGCGAGGCCGTCGATGCTTTCACCGCTGTCGGCATCGTGGTCGAGTTGCAGGCCGTAGCCCAGCACATCCAGCAGCAGCAGTTCGAACGTACGCAGCAGCGGCTCCAGCGGCTGCTCCCCTGCCAGGGCATGCAACAAGCCGGTGTACTCGTCGAACAGCGGCTGCTCGTTCTCATGCGGCGGCAGCAGGCGCACCAGCAGCTCGTTGACGTACAGCCCCGACAGCAGACGCTCGCCCTGCAGCGGTACCGCCGGCCCCGCTGCTTCGAGTTGTCCTACCGTACGCAACTCGCCACGGCCAGCCAGCGTCAGCTGCAGCGGGATGAACGGCTGCAACAACGAGCGTTTGTAATTGGTGCCGCGCTTGCCGGCGGTGCGTACACCACGGGCGATGGCAGACTGCCGCCCACCGTCGCGCGAGAACAACTCCAGCAACAGGCTGCTTTCCCGGTAAGCCCGGGCGTGCAGCAACCAGCACTGGTGCAGAGAATCGTTTTTCATGCCATCGGGCTTAGCGGTTCATTCCAGTCCCAGGCTGCGCAACGCACGCTCATCGTCGGACCAGCCGCTCTTGACCTTGACCCACAGTTTCAACATCACCTTGCAGTCGAACATGCGCTCCATTTCCTTGCGGGCCTCGGTGCCGATCAGTTTCAGCCGCGACCCGCCTTCGCCGATCAGCATTTTCTTCTGGGTTTCCTTTTCGACCAGGATCACGGCACTGATGTGGAACAGGCTGCCCTCTTCGCGGAACTCCTCGATCTCGACCGCCGTCTCGTACGGTAGTTCGTCGCCCATCTGCCGCACGATCTTTTCGCGTACGAATTCGGCGGCGAGAAACCGGGCATTGCGATCGGTCAGTTGGTCTTCCGGATAAAACCACGGCTGCTCCGGCAGGTAACGCACGATGGTGGCCTCGAGTTCGGCCAGGTTGTGATCCTTCAGCGCCGACACCGGTACCACTTCGCGGAACAAGGCCCACTCCCGCGTGGTGGCTTCGATGAACGGTAGCAACGCTTCCCTGTCGGCCAGTTCGTCGGTCTTGTTGATGACCAGCAGAACCGGGCACTGCAACCGCTGCAACTGTTGCAACAATGCCGTGTCTTCTTCGCCCAGTTGCAAACGGTCGGTGACGAACAGCACCACATCGACGTCGAGCAGGGTCGAGCTCACGGTACGGTTCATCAGGCGATTAAGCGTCTTGCGTATCCCCAGGTGATAACCAGGCGTATCGACGAAAACCAGTTGGTTGGAACCGGCGGTCTTGATGCCGAGCACGCGATGGCGTGTCGTCTGCGGCTTGCGCGACGTGATGCTGACCTTCTGGCCCACCAGATGATTCAACAGCGTGGATTTGCCGACGTTGGGGCGGCCGACCAGTGCAACGAGGCCGCAGCGCTGCGAGGGCACGTCATTCACCGCCGCTCTCCAGCAACTGCAGCGCAGACGCTGCAGCTTTCTGCTCGGCTTCCTTGCGGCTGCTACCGCTGCCGGTCAACGGCTGCGACAAACCTTCCACCCGGCAACTGACTGCAAATGATTGTTGATGACCCTGCCCGGCGATGGAGTCCACGCTATACACCGGCAACGCTCGCTGCCGTGCCTGCAACCACTCCTGCAACCGCGTTTTCGCATCCTTGCCGGATTCCTGCGCCGTCAGACCTTGCAGACGTGCACCAAGCCAGTGTTCCACCCGTTCGGTGCACGCGGCGAGGCCGCTGTCGAGATACAAAGCGCTGACGAGGGCTTCCAGCGCATCGGCAAGGATGGATTCGCGATTGGCACCTCCGCTCTTCAACTCGCCCATACCGAGACGCAGTACGTCGCCCATGCGCAGTTCGCGAGCGATCTCGGCCAGGGTGGAGCGTTGCACCAGTTGCGACCGCAACCGGCTCAGCTCGCCTTCGCTCGCGGACGGAAAGCGCCTGTACAACAGCTCCGAGACGATGACCCCAAGCACGGCATCGCCGAGGAATTCCAGACGCTCATTGTTGGGTTTGCCGGCGCTGCGGTGGCACAGTGCCTGTTCGAGCAGGCCGCGATCGCGGAATTGATAACCGAGTCTTTCGTCGAAGGTAGTCAAGATCGGCGCTGGGAGTTTATTTGTCGAACCGGTTCTTGAATTCGATCACGGCGGAGATGTTGGCGACGATGGCAACGCGGACTTCGTAGTCGATGTCCACGTAGTCCTTGCTGCTTTCGTGCGCGAAAGTCACGTATTTGGCGTCGAAACCTTCGACCGCGTTCACGCGCAGCCCCTTGATCAACTCATTGCGGACCTCATCCAGGCTCATCCCTTTGTAATCGCTTCTCGCCGTGATCGCGGTCATCGAATTCTTCAAGGCGATGTTACTGGTGTAGGCTGGCGCCAGTTTGAGTACCAGAGTCAGGGCTCCGCCGAGCAGCACCAGCATGAGTGCGGTGACGAAAAAGGAACCGCGTTGCTTCGACAGGGAATTCAGCTTGAACTTGTTCATGCGCTCTCCTTGGGTTGGCACCATGTTGCTATAACGTGAACGACAGGTTCTGGTCTTATCTGGAGTTTTCTATCCAGCGGTCCTTGGCAAAACTCGGCAGTGAAAGCCCTGGATCCTTGTGCATCCATACCGCTACCGCCTTGCCGACTATCTTTGCCTCCGAGGCCGGACCCCAGAAGCGGCTGTCGAGACTGTTGTCGCGATTGTCGCCCATCATGAAATAGGAGCCTTCGGGTATCACCATGCCTTCCGGCTTGAGCCAGTCATAGACACGGCTGAAGTGCTGCGAGGCTGCAGTATAGATATCATGGGTTACCCCGCCAACGGTTTCCCTCGACACCATCACACCTTTTTCACGCACGACTCCTACCGGATCCTGCGGCAGTGGTTCGCCATTGACGTACACCACGTTGTCCTTGTACTGGATGTGGTCACCAGGCAAACCGATGACGCGCTTGATGTAGTAATCCGGCACATGCGGCGGCACGAATACCATGATGTCACCGCGTTTCGGTTCGCCGATGCTGAAAATCTTGGTCCCCGTCACCGGCAGTCGCAATCCATAGGCAAACTTGTTGACGACGATGAAATCGCCGATGTCGAGCGTCGGGATCATCGAACCGGTCGGGATCTGGAATGGTTCGAACAGGAAGGAGCGAAGCAGCAGCACCGCAAACAGGATCGGAAAAAAGGCGCGGGAATAGTCCACGACGATCGGATAGCGATTGAGGTCGAACGCCTCCTGCAGATGCTTCAGCTTGACCGGGTTGATGCCGGTATCGCCTTCCTTGCCGGACTGGGGTTTGCCATCGTCGTCCAGAGTCGCCACCCAGGCATTGAATTCTTCCTGCGATAGCCCCTTGCCCTTCAGGAACTCGGCCACGTCTTCCCGGCGCGGTTTCGCCAGCATCACTGCATCCACCAGCCATACCACACCAGTGACCGCGGACAACACCACCAGCACCAGCGAAAAATCGATATTCATCTTCGGATTCCTGCCTGTTCGTCGGACGATTCCGACAGCCTCACTTGTCAACCCGCAGGATGGCCAGGAAGGCTTCCTGCGGTACTTCCACCGTGCCGACCTGCTTCATGCGTTTCTTGCCGGCCTTCTGCTTTTCGAGCAGTTTTTTCTTGCGGCTGACGTCGCCGCCATAACACTTGGCCAGTACGTTCTTGCGCATTGCCTTGACGGTGGAACGCGCAATGATCTGGCCGCCGATGGCGGCCTGGATCGCGACATCGTACATCTGGCGCGGAATCAGCTCCTGCATTTTTTCCGTCAAAACCCGGCCCTTGGTCTGGGCCTGGTCGCGGTGCACGATCAGCGCCAGCGCATCGACGATGTCGCCGTTGATCAGGATGTCGAGCTTGACCAGATTGGCGGCCTGGAACCTGATGAAATGGTAATCGAGCGACGCATAACCGCGACTGACCGACTTGAGACGATCGAAGAAATCCAGCACTACTTCGTTCATCGGCAGTTCGTACTTGATCGATACCTGGTTGCCGATGAACTGCATGTCCTTCTGCACGCCGCGCTTCTCTGTACACAGCGACAGCACGTTGCCGACATAATCCTGCGGCACGAGTATGTTGGCTTCGACGATCGGTTCGCGCATTTCCTCGATATTACCCATCGGAGGCAGGCGGGACGGACTGTCGACGCGCGTGGTCTCGCCATCGCGAGTCACCACCTCATACACCACCGTCGGGGCAGAAGTAATCAAATCGAGGTTGTATTCGCGCTCGAGTCTTTCCTGCACGATCTCCATGTGCAGCATGCCGAGAAAGCCGCAGCGAAAGCCGATGCCAAGCGCGTCGGAGTTTTCCGGCTCGTATTGCAGGGCGGCATCGTTGAGCGTGAGCTTTTCCAGCGCATCGCGGAACGCGTCGTAATCGTCGGCCGACACCGGAAACAGGCCGGCGTAAACCTGCGCCTGCACTTTCTTGAACCCCGGCAGCGATTCGACTTCCGGCGTTTTGGCGTGCGTGATGGTATCGCCTACAGGTGCGCCCTTGATCTCCTTGATGCCGGCTTCGATGAAGCCCACTTCGCCTGCCTTCAATTCGTCGCGGATCTCACGCTTTGGCGTGAAGATGCCGACGTTGTCGACGGTATGCACGCGGCCGGTCGATTTGGCGATGATCTTGTCGCCCTTGCGCAAGCTGCCCTGGCGCACGCGCACCAGCGACACGACACCGAGGTAGTTGTCGAACCATGAATCGATGATCAACGCCTGCAACTTGTCTTCGATGTTGCCGGACGGCGACGGGATGTCGCGGATGATGGATTCCAGCACGTCCTCGACTCCCATGCCGCTCTTGGCGCTGCAGGGAACCGCGTGGGTCGCGTCGATGCCGATGATTTCCTCGATTTCCTTGCGTACACGCTCAGGCTCCGCCTGCGGCAGATCCATCTTGTTGAGAATCGGCACTACTTCCAAGCCTTGCTCGATTGCGGTGTAACAGTTCGCGACCGATTGCGCTTCGACGCCTTGGGCGGCATCAACGATCAGCAACGCGCCTTCACAGGCGGCGAGCGAGCGCGACACTTCGTAACTGAAATCGACGTGCCCGGGAGTATCGATGAAATTGAGCTGGTAAATCCTGCCGTCCTTCGCCGGATAGTTGAGCGTGACGGAATGGGCCTTGATGGTGATGCCGCGCTCTTTCTCGATGTCCATCGAATCGAGCACTTGCGCCGACATCTCACGCTCGCTCAAACCGCCGCAAATCTGGATGAAGCGGTCGGCCAACGTGGATTTGCCGTGATCGATGTGGGCAATGATGGAGAAGTTGCGGATATGACTGAGATCGCTCACGGACTGCTGGAACCTGCTGCTGGAAAAAGCGCGCAAGTGTACCGTAAACGTGCAAGCGTCGCCACGAGGGAGACGCCTGTTTCCAGAGAGAAATCAGATTGTTGCACCCAACTTTTGGTCAAGCGCTATTGATCGATACGTATGGTCAGAAAACTCTGCTGGCCCTCCCTGACCACCAGCACCGGCAACGGACGATTCACCGGGAGTTTCGGTTCCAGTGCCGCCAGCTCCTTGGACGAATTGAGCGACACACCATTGATCGAAACGATGATGTCGCCAGCCTGCAGGCGCGCTGTCTTGGCCGGACCACTGACTCGTTCAACCAGCACACCGCCATCGACGCCCTGCTCACGCTTGGCCTTGGCATCGAGCGACGAGACTTTCAACCCCAGCCTGCCACCATCGGATTCAAGCGGAGAATTTTTGGCGACTTTGGCGGAATCGTCGAGATTGCCGACCTTGACCTTCAGTGTTTTGGCTTTGCCGTCGCGGACGATGTCCATGTTCGCCTCGGTACCCGGCTTCAGCAAACCGACGAAATAAGGCAAGTCGTCGCGCGTCCTGATGTCGTGAGCGTTGAACTTGACGATGATGTCGCCGTTGACGAGTCCGGCCGCATCCGCCGGCGTCCCCTTGAATACATTGTTGACCAGCGCACCGTGCGGGCGGTCGAGATTGAAGGCATCGGCCTTCTCTTGCGTCACGTTCTCGATACCGACACCCAGCCATCCGCGCTGTACTTTGCCGCCATCGCGCAACTGCGCCACGACGTTCTTGGCTACATCGACCGGAATCGCAAACGACAGGCCGATGGAGCCGCCGGAGTTGGTGAAGATCTGCGAATTGATGCCGATCACCTCGCCGGCAAGATTCAACAGCGGCCCGCCGGAATGGCCGGGATTGATGGCGACGTCGGTCTGGATGTACGAAACGTAACTGCTGCTGCCCGGTTTGCTGCCAGTGGGCAGGCTGCGGCCCATGTAACTGACGATGCCGGCAGCGACCGAATATTCGAGACCAAACGGCGAACCGATCGCCAGCACCCATTCACCCA
>DATJXP010000200.1:0-5782 GCA_035500035.1 Candidatus Acidiferrum sp.
GTTGGCGCACCGGGCGCAGTGATATTCGGCCCCACCGAAGTCGCGTTGTGGGCGCCGTTGTCGGACAAGGCGGTGGTGATGAAGAGCAAGGAAGCGTGCAGCCCGGAATGCACCAAGCGTCAATGCGTGCACCAGCATCGCTGCCTGTGGGCGATCACACCGGAGAGTATCGTCGCTCGGATGAATTCTTTGTTGGCGGTTGCGGCGGGTTAGCCGGCGGCGTGCCGACCGGAGGCGTCGGTGCGCGGCGATGCTGTTGCAGTTCCCACAGCTTGGCGTATTTCATGAAGGTGTAATACGCAAAGTTCATGCTGGTCAGCAGGCCGTCGGCGCCGTCGAGAAAACAGCCCTTGCCGAAATAACACTGCAGAAAACCCACCGGAAACGCGAACACCAGGTGCAGCCACGTGCTGCGGTGACCCTTGGCGAACTTGTCCTGCGCCTTCAGCTGGCTGTACTGGTTGGACTTGTGCATGCGCTGCGTGAAGGTAAGGTTCTCGAAGTGCAGCAAGGCGGCAGTGGTGTGCTTGATGCGGCCGTCGATATGGATGCGCTCGTGCACTTTCACCGGCAAGTAGTGGCCGCAGTTCTTGCGGAACAGCCGGATCAGCAGGTCTTCCTTCATGAAGTCGCGCGGCTTGCGGCCCCAGCGCAGCAGGATGCGGCGCGAACGCAGCGCGTCGCAGTCGTTGGCGGCGACGGTCTGTTTCATCACGGTCAGGTATTCCGGCGTCGGTTCTTCGTCGGCGTCGAGGTTCAGCACCCATTCGTTGCGGCACAGCGTTAGCGCATACTGCTTCTGGTCGCCGAAGCCGGTCCATTCACGGTAATAGAAACGTACGTTGGCGAAGGAGCGGGCGACGGCCTCGGTGGTGTCCTTGCTGCCACTGTCGACGACGACGATGTCGTCGAATTCGGCCAGCTGCGGCAACAGGCGGCGCAGGTTAGCCGCCTCGTTGAGGGTGATGATGTAGACGCTGACCGGGATGGTGTTCATGCGGATGCCAACGGAATCAACGTGACCGGACACTGCAAAAAAGGATATAGCAAGCATCACGGAGGAGCCACACTAATTCAAGCGAATGATGCGGCTGATTCAGCTGCGATTTGAAGTTGGCGTGTTTCGCAGCCAAAATATTACGAAATCCCAACATCCGGACTCGTCATGCGCCAAGCCACGCTGTCAAAAAATCTCGCCAGGCCTGCATTCAAATACAGCCACGTGGTGCAGGTGGGGCCGCACTATTACATGAGCGGGTTGCTGGCACAGGATCGCCAGAGCGGCGTGCTGGTCGGCGACAGCGTCGGTGAGCAGGCGGCGAAGATACTGGAGAACGTGCAGGTCTTGATGGAGGAATACGGGCTCGGTTTCGAGCACCTGGCGATTGCGCGCATCTTCACCACTGACATGAGCCGCTTCGGCGAGATCAACGCGGCGTGGGAGCAGGTGTTCAATCACATTCCGCATGCGCCGCCGGCGCGCACGTCGATCGGGGTGGCGGCGCTGCCGTTGAAGGCGCTGGTCGAGATCGAGTTTACCTTTTATAAGGAATAATTTGAGGTCAGAGTCGGATTGGGTTTGGCGCAGGGCCGATCGCTTGCGCTCCCCGGCTCATGCAGCTCCTCGCCAAAGGCTCGTCGCCCGCATGCCCGGCTCGCCACGATCGTCCTTCAGGCATCGGAGGTATTCGACTCCGCTTTACCAGTAGTCACCAGACCGTAGAACACGTCGCCAGCCTGCTTGTGCTTCGTCAGCCGCCAGCCGGCAGGCAGCGCGAGCGAGGCCAGGCTGCTGCCGTCTTCCAGGTAGATCACAGCGTTCGGGTTCAGCCAGCCGTGTTGCTGCAACAACGCGCAGCAGCGCGCGTGCAAATGGGCGGCGAAGGGTGGGTCGAGAAAAACCACGTCGAAGCGTTGCGTCGCTGCTTGATCGAGCCAGCGCAGAGCATCCTGGCGGATCAGTTGCAGTTTGTTCGTTTGCAGCAACGTCGCATTTTGCTGCAAAGCCGCGGCCGCGGCGGCGTGGGTTTCCAGCGCCACCACGACGTCGGCACCGCGCGACAGCGCTTCGAACCCCAACGCGCCGCTGCCGGCGAACAGGTCGAGGCAGCACGCGCCGTTGATGCTGGGCTGCAGCCAGTTGAACAGCGTTTCGCGCACGCGGTCCGGCGTCGGCCGCAGGTCGGGCGCGTCGGGAAACTGCACCACACGCGAGCGCCACTGGCCGCCGATCAGGCGGACACGGTTGCGATTGGGCAGGGGGCGAGGCATGAAATCGGAGTCAGAGATGTGAAAAATGGGGTCAGAGTCGAAATTCCCGCAGTGTACTAAAGGCGAGTAGAATCGCTCAGGAAATTCGACTCTGACCCCATTTTTCACGACTCCGTTTTCATGTTTGGATTTGGCAAACGCCCGAAGACCGAAGCCGACCCGGCTGCATCCTCGGCTTCTGACACTCCTCCTGCCGATGCGCCCAAGGCCGGCTTCTTCAGCCGCCTCAAAGCCGGTCTCAGCCGCACCCGCGAAACGCTGGCGCACAGCCTGGGCAACTTGCTGCTCGGCAAGAAAGCCATCGATCAAGCGCTGCTCGACGAACTGGAAACCCAACTGCTGACCGCCGACGTCGGCATCAAGGCCACCGCTAGCATCCTCGGCGAGTTGACCGCACGCGTGAAGCGCAACGAACTGGCGGATTCCGACGCGCTGTACGGCGCGTTGAAGCAACTGCTGCAAGCGATGTTGCAACCGTGCGAAGCGCCGCTGGCGATTTCCACCGCGCCCGGCAAACCGTTCGTGATCCTGATGGTCGGCGTCAACGGCGTCGGCAAGACCACCACCATCGGCAAGCTGGCCAAGCGCTTTCAGGGCGAAGGCAGGAGCGTGATGCTCGCCGCCGGCGATACTTTCCGCGCCGCCGCCGTCGAACAGTTGCAAGTGTGGGGCGAACGCAACCACGTGCCGGTGGTGGCGCAGCACACCGGTGCCGACAGCGCCTCGGTGATCTTCGATGCCTACCAGAGCGCGGTGGCGAAGAAGGTCGACGTGCTGATCGCCGACACCGCCGGCCGCCTGCATACCAAGAACAACCTGATGCAGGAGCTCGAAAAAGTGGTGCGCGTGCTGAAGAAGCTCGATCCCGACATTCCGCACGAAACGCTGCTGGTGCTCGACGCCACCACCGGCCAGAATGCCCTGAGCCAGGCGCGCAGCTTCACCGAGTCGGTCAAGGTCAGCGGCATCGTGTTGAGCAAGCTCGACGGTACCGCGCGCGGCGGCATGGTGTTCGCCATCGCCAACGAGCTGGGCCTGCCGTTGCGCTTCATCGGCGTCGGCGAGAAAGCCGACGATCTGCGGCCGTTCGTGGCGCAGGATTTCGTCAATGCATTGTTTGCCAGCGGGACAGAGGAATGATCAAGTTCGATGACGTCAGCAAACGTTATCCGTCAGGGCAGGAGGCGCTGAGCCGCGTCGGCTTCATGCTCGACGACGGCGAACTTGCCTTCGTCACTGGCCACAGCGGCGCCGGCAAGAGCACGCTGCTCAAGTTGATCATGCAGATGGAGCTGCCGAGCGGCGGGCAAGTCATCGTCAACGGCCAGAACCTCAACAAGCTGACGCGTGCGCAGCTGCCGTATTACCGCCGCAGCATCGGTCTGGTGTTCCAGGATCATCAACTGCTGTTCGACCGCAGCGTGTACGACAACGTGGCGCTGCCACTGCAGATCTGCGGCTACGACCCGCGCGAAGCCTCGCGCCGCGTGCGCGCCGCGCTCGACAAGGTCGGACTACTGAACAAGGAAGCGCAGAATCCGTTGGCGCTATCCACTGGTGAACAACAACGTGTCGGCATCGCGCGCGCCGTCGTCAACAAACCGGCCTTGCTATTGGCTGACGAACCTACTGGCAACCTCGACCCCGAACTGGCGGTGGAGATCATGGGTTTGTTCCGCCAGTTCTCGCAGGTCGGCGTCAGCGTGCTGATTGCCAGCCACGATCACAACCTGATCGAGCGCATGGACCATCGCCAACTTCGGCTCGAACACGGCAAGCTGGTCGGTGACGGTTACCGGCGAGGAATCGCGCATGGCTAAGCGTCCTGAAACGCGCTCCGCTACCGCGCCGGTCAAGCAAGGCGGCCTCGTCACTGCGCTGGGCCAGCACCAGGGCGCCGCGGTCGACAGCCTGCAGCGTTTGCTGCGCGAACCGCTGGGCACACTGTTGGCGGCGCTTGTCATCGGTATCGCGCTGGCGTTGCCGTTGTCGCTGTTCCTGATGTTGCAGAACGTCAAGTCGCTCGGCGCCGGCATCGACCAGCACGGCAGCATCGCGGTGTTCATGCGGGAGAAGGAACCAAACGTTCTCGCCCGCACGCAAAAACAATTGCAGCAACGGCACGACATCAAGAGCATTCGCCTGATCACGCCCGACCAGGCGTTGCAGGAGTTCGAAACCAAATCCGGTTTCGGTGAAGCGCTGGCCACGCTCGATGCGAATCCGTTGCCGCCGCTGTTCGACATCGTGCCGGCCTCGGAGCAATCGAAAGACGTCGCTGCGTTGGTCAAAGACTTGCAGGCTTTGCCTGGCGTCGACGTGGTGCAAGCCGATCTCAACTGGCTCGAACGGCTCAACGCCATCGTCGCGGTGGCGCAGCGCATCGCCTTGATGCTGGCCGGCGTACTCGGCATCGGCGTGGTGCTGGTGATCGGCAACACGGTGCGGTTGGCGATCGCCAATCGCAGCGCCGAGATCGTCGTCGTCAAGCTGGTGGGCGGCACCGATGCCTATGTGTCGCGGCCCTTCCTTTATACCGGCTTCTGGTACGGCGTCGGCGGCGGCTTGATCGCCGTCGTACTTGTCTCGCTTTTTTTGTGGGTATTGAGCGGGCCAGTGACGCGCTTGCTGGCGAGTTATGGTGCCTCGTTCGCACTGCAAGGGCTCGGCGTCGGCGGTGGCTTTGTCGTGGTGGTACTGGCCGGCGCACTCGGCTGGCTCGGCGCCTTTATCTCGGTGCTGCGGCATCTACGGGCGATCGAGCCGCGCTGATCCGCCCACAAATCAGAGGGAGTATCCCTGCTTCGCGCCGGTTCCCTCGATCCTGCCGCGCGTTTAGACTTGCCGTGCATTTTTCCCTTCCATAGTTTTTCCAACCCTTGGAGTTTTTATGGCCTTTACCCTGCCACCGCTGCCCTATGCTCTCGATGCGCTGCAGCCGCATATCTCGAAAGAAACCCTCGAGTTCCACCACGGCAAACACCACAACGCCTACGTAGTGAAGCTTAACTCGCTGATCGAAAACACCGCCGATGCCAACAAATCGCTGGAAGACATCATCAAGTCGTCCAGCGGCGGCATCTTCAACAACGCCGCCCAGATCTGGAACCACACCTTCTACTGGCATTGCCTGAGCCCGAACGGTGGCGGCGATGCCAAAGGCGCCATCGCCGACGCCATCAACAAGAGTTTCGGCTCCTTCGCCGAGTTCAAGGCCAAATTCACCGACAGCGCCATCAACAACTTCGGCTCGTCGTGGACCTGGCTGGTGAAGAAAGCCGACGGCAGCCTCGCCATCGTCAACACTTCCAATGCCGGCACGCCGTTGACCGATGCCGGCGTCAAGGCGCTGCTGACCGTGGACCTGTGGGAGCACGCCTATTACATCGACTACCGCAACCTGCGCCCGAAATACATGGAAGCGTTCTGGGCGCTGGTGAACTGGGATTTCGTCAACCGCAACTTAGGTTGAGACGATTCCTGCGCGTAACGCAAAAGCGGCTCCATGGAG
>DATJXP010000201.1:0-18149 GCA_035500035.1 Candidatus Acidiferrum sp.
CCATCAAATCGATAGATGGCAACTTCAACATAGTAGAAATTTACAAGATCACCAGTTTTTCTTTGATTGATGGTTGTGCCGTCGGTGAAGGAACTGGCAAAGGCAAAGTCAGCCTACCTCCCCACATCCTTCCCCCACCGATACGCCGGTCGCGACGTGACGCGCTGGACCCAATCGTTGACGCGCGGGTAGTCGGACAGCGGCAGCACGGCACCGGCTTGATAGCCGTCGTCGAGGCCGTATACCCATGGTACGGTGGCCATGTCGACGATGCTGTATTCGCCGATCAGGTAGTCGCGATCCGTGAGCCGGTCGTTGAGCACTTTCAGCAAGCGTTTCACTTCGTTGGTGTAGCGTGTCTCGGCGTAGGTGTCGCTGGTCTTGCCCTTGGCCCATTTGAAGAAGTGGCCGAACTGGCCGAACATCGGGCCGATGTGCGCGGCCTGGAAGGCGAGCCACTGCTGACCTTCGAGCCGTGCGCGATAGGTGCGCGGAAAGAATTGCCCGGTCTTGTCGGCCAGGTACTGCAGGATGACGATGCTTTCCATCAGGATGATGGGCTCGTCTTCCGGCCCGTGCGGATCGAGCAGCGTCGGAATCTTGCCGTTCGGGCTCAGCTTCAAATAGTCGGGGTCGTGTTGATCGCCCTTGCCGATGTCGATGCGATGGGTTTCGTATGGCAGGCCCATTTCTTCCAGGCAGATGCTTACCTTCTGGCCGTTCGGCGTTGGCAACGTGTATAGCTGGATCAGGTCGGGATCTTCGGCGGGCCAGCGGGCGGGGAACCAGGTCATCGGTAACTCCTGAGTGACGTCAGTGCGGCAAAGCTACTGTAAACAAGTCGTGCGGCTCAATCGCCGATGCCGGCAACAAACATGGAAGCCACTGCTAGAATGCCGCGTCTTTATATTCCTGCCGCGAGCCCCGCCATGACCGACTACTTGCCCGCCGTCGAAATCGAACCCGCGACGCCCGCCAATGCCAGCGTGATCTGGCTGCATGGGCTTGGTGCCGACGGTCACGACTTCGAGCCGGTGGCCAAGGCGATGCACTTTCCGCCACCGTTGGCGATCCGCTGGATCCTGCCGCACGCGCCCGAGTTGCCGGTAACGGTCAACGGCGGCTACGTGATGCCGGCGTGGTACGACATCCTGCGTTTCGGCGAGGAACGTTCGCTCAACCGCGAGCAGTTGCAGGCATCGGCGGACAAGGTCCATGCGTTGATCGACCGCGAAATCGCGCGCGGCATTCCGAGCCACCGCATCATCCTGGCCGGGTTTTCGCAGGGCGGGGCGGTGATCTACCACGCCGGGCTCAGCTACCCCAAGCGGCTCGGCGGCTTGCTGGGGCTGTCCACCTACTTCCCGACCTCCGACACGCTGGCGCCGCACATGGCCCAAGTCGGCATCCCGGTCATGATCTGCCACGGCACCGAAGATACCGTGGTGGTGATGAACATGGGCCGCAGCGCCCGCCGCGCGTTGGAGAACTTTGGCCTGGCGCCGCAGTTCCGCAGCTACGTGATGGCGCATGCCGTGTGCCAGCAGGAGGTGGTCGATATCGCCGGGTTCTACCAGAAGTGCTTGAGTTCACAACAAAGCTGACCGGTGCGATCCATAATCCAAATTCTGGTTTGCCGGCACCCCCTTCCGGGCTACACTGCCAGCCAGGCTTTGGCTTGGCGATGTTCCCGACCGTGTATGATATTCCCGTCCATTATCCCAACCCGGTAAGCGGCCGGCAGTGACGACACTCAGCGACCTTTCCAACGAGTTCAGCGCGACCCCGGAAATCCTGGTCTATGCGTTGGAGTCGGCCAACGACGCCGTCTACATCTACGACGAACATCGCCGCATCATCTACGCCAACGCGCGCGCCAGCCAGATGACTGGCTACAGCCAGGACGAGCTGCTCGGCATGACGATCTTCGATCTGGTGCCGGGCTATCCCTTGTCGGATCAGGATACCGTACGGCAACGCGCCGAACAGCGCACGCGGCTGTTGCTGGAATCCGCCCATCGCCACAAGAACGGCAACGATGTGCCGGTCGAAGTATCGCTGGCGGTGACGATGTTCGCCGGCAGCGTGTTCACCATCGCTTTCGTGCGCGACATCTCGCGCCGCAAGGTGCGCCAGCGCGAGCAGGAGCAGTTCCGCCAGATCATCGACACCTCGCCGGTGGCGCTGCTGATCTGCGACCGCGACAGCGGCATCGTCAAGTATGCCAACACGCTGGCGCAGCGCCTGTTCGAGGAACTGCAGCAGGCCGACATCAGCATGGAGCTGGTGAGGCTGTTCGCGGAGCACGGCATCGGCGAAGACCTGTGCCGGCGCCTGCTGAGCGGCGAGGAATTCCAGAACCAGGAATTGCAACTGGTGATCCGCGACGAGCTCACGTGGTTGTCGCTCAACACCCGCAACATGCTGCTCGACGGTCGCGAGTCGGTGTGCCTGGCGATGACCGACGTCACCGAAGCGCACGAACTGTCGAACCAGTTGAGCTACCAGGCCACCTATGACGACTTGACCGGCCTGCTGAACCGCCGCGAGTTCGAAGACCGCTTGCAGGAAGTGATCGATATTGGGCCGCAGCGTTCGGCCAACACCGTGTGCTATCTCGATCTCGACCAGTTCAAGGTCATCAACGACAGTTGCGGCCACATGGCCGGCGACGAAATGCTGCGGCAGATCGCGCGCGAACTGACCGGCTGCGTGCGCAAGGACGACACGCTGGCGCGGCTCGGCGGCGACGAGTTCGCGATCCTGCTGGAGAACTGCTCGCTGGTAAACGCCGAGCGCATCGCCAACAAGGTGTGCAACACGGTGCAGGAATTCCGCTTCGTGTGGCAGAACAACGTGTTCACCGTCGGCGTCAGCATCGGGCTCACCCAGATCAACGACGACGGCGAGACGCTGACGGAAGTGATGCGCCGCGCCGACGCCGCCTGCTATGCCGCGAAGGAAGGCGGCCGCAACCGCGTGCAGATTTTCACGCATGGCGACGAAGGGCTGACCTGGCGCCACAACCAGATGCAGTGGGTGTCGCGCCTCAACGCCGCGCTCGATCTCGGCAACTTCGAGCTGTGGGCGCAGGAAATCGGCGAGATCAACCACACCAACGACATGCTGAGCCGCAGCGCCGGCAGTCATTTCGAAGTGCTGCTCAGGCTGCGCACCATCGACGGCGAGCTGGTGCAACCGGGCGATTTCCTGCCGGCGGCCGAGCGCTACGACCTGGCGCCGAAGATCGATCGCTGGGTGCTGCGCAAACTGTTCGAGTGGCTGGCATCGCATCCGGAGGAGTGCGCGCACATCAGCCTGTGCGCGATCAACGTGTCGGGCCAGACGCTCAACGACATCTACTTCCAGCGCGAAGTCGTCACCATGCTGGAAACCTCGAAGCTGCCGGCCGACCGCCTGTGCTTCGAAGTGACGGAAACGTCCGCCATCGCCAATCTCGCCAGCACCAGTGCGTTCATGCGGCGGCTCAAGTTGCACGGCTGTACTTTCGCGCTCGACGACTTCGGCCGCGGGCTGTCGTCGTTCGCCTATTTGAAGAGCCTGCCGGTCGATTTCGTCAAGATCGACGGTTTCTTCGTCAAGGACATCCTCAGCGATCCGGTCGATCGCGCGATGGTCAAGGCCATCATCGACATGGGTCACGCGCTCGGCAAGAAAACCATCGCCGAGTTCGTCGAAAACGAGGCCATCCTGGCCGAGCTGATCGAGCTCAACATCGACTACGTGCAGGGCTACGGCATCGCCAAGCCGGTGCGGCTGGCGTGAGTGTTATGCGCGCGTAACGAGCAGTAAAAATCGGCAAAAGCCTGCCAATGTGCAAGCAAAAAGGCCTTTCGCATCCTTTACATGCAATGGGTCAATGGCTAACCTTGCGCCTCTTTCAGCACACCAGAAAAGCCGTCCTGCCAAGTGTGTTGTACCTGTGTTGCACCTGTGTTGTATCTGTGCCGTACAGTAGTAATGATTGGCAGCCCGATACCCGCACATGAATCCAAACGCGTTTGAATTGCTCAACAATCCCCGCCTTAACAAGGGCACCGGCTTCACGATGGCCGAACGGGATCAGTATGGCCTGCACGGGCTGTTGCCGCCGCGGGTCAGCACGCTGGAGCAGCAGGTGGAATGGTCGCTCGACAACCTGCGCCGCAAGCCGCAGGACATCGACAAGTACCGCTTCATGTCGTCGTTGCAGAAGCGCAACGAGCGCTTGTTCTACCGGCTGCTGATCGATCACATGGACGAACTGATGCCGATCGTCTATACGCCGACCGTCGGCCAGGCCTGCCAGGAATTCGCCAACATCTTCCGCGAGACCAGCGGCTTCTATATTTCGATCGAACAGAAAGGCCAAGTCGATGCGCTGATGAAGAACTGGCCCGACCAGGACGTGCGCTTGATCGTCGTCACCGACGGCGAACGCATCCTCGGCCTCGGCGATCTCGGCACCAGCGGCATGGGCATCCCGATCGGCAAGCTGGCGCTGTACACCGCCTGTGCCGGCATCGATCCGTCGCAGTGCATGCCGGTGGTGCTCGACGTCGGCACCGACAACGCCCGCTTCCGCAGCGATCCCCGTTATCAAGGCCGTCGCGAAGCGCGTGTGCGCGGGCCGGAATACTACGAATTCGTCGATGAGTTCATCACCGCGGTAAAAAACAATTTCCCGAATGCGCTGCTGCAGTTCGAGGATTTCGCCACGCCGAACGCAGTGGCGCTGCTGGAGAAATACCAGGACCAGTTGCTGTGCTTCAACGATGACATCCAGGGCACTGCCGCCGTCGCGCTGGCCGGCTTCTACGCCGCGGTGCGCATCACGCGCACGAAAATTTCCGACATGAAGTTCCTGTTTGCCGGCGCCGGTTCCGCTGCTACCGGCATCGCCGATCTGCTGAGCAAGGCGATGGTGCTGGAAGGGCTCAGCGAAAAAGACGCGCGCGCCCGCTGCTTCCTGTGCGACAGCAAGGGTCTGATCACGTCCGGCCGCGACACGCTGACCTCGCATGCCGCGCCGTTCGCCGCCAACTTGCCGGCGATGACGTTGGAAGAAGCCATCGCCCACATCAAGCCACATGCGCTGATCGGCGCCACCGCCAAGGGCGGCACGTTCACGCCGGCCATCCTCGAAACGATGGCGCAACTGCACGATCAGCCCATCATCTTCGCGTTGTCCAACCCCACGTCCAAGGCGGAATGCACCGCCGAAGAAGCCTACGGTTACACCAAGGGCAAGGCCGTCTTCGCCAGCGGCAGTCCGTTTGCACCGGTGCAGGTGCGCGAGGGGCTCAAGGTGCCGGGCCAGGGCAACAACGCCTATATCTTCCCGGGTCTCGGACTCGGCGCCTTGCTGGGCCAGGCCACGCGCATCACCGATGCCATGCTGATCGCGTCAGCCAAAGCGTTGGCGGAAGCGGTGAGCCCGGCTCGCATTCAGCAAGGCTGCCTGTATCCGCCGTTGAAGGACATCCGCGAAGTGTCGCTGGCGATCGCGGTGGCAGTGGCGGCAACTGCCGCCAACGCCGGTTTGGTCAAGCAACCGTTGCCGGCGGACTTCAAACAGCAAGTCGCCGCGGCGATGTACGATCCGCATTACTGAACAAGAAATCGATCTTATGGCGCTAGAATAAAGCCACGGTAACGTGGCTTTTTTTATGAGCGGGAAAAAGACTTTCATATTCGTGGCGGTCGGCAGCCACGGCGATGTGCATCCCATCGTCGGCATCGCCGCGGCGATGAAGGCGCGCGGCCACCGTTGCGTCATGTGCGTCAACGGCCATTTCCGCTCGCTGGTCGAACGCAATGGGCTGGAGTACATCGAGGCCGGCACTGCGGCAGAGTACCTGGAGATCATCAAGAATCCTGACGTGTGGCACCCGCGCAAGGGCGGCAAGATAGTGCTCGAGATGGCCGTGAGCCGCCTGCTGAAGCCGGCTTACGAAGGATTGCTGCAGCACTGGCAGCAGGAAAAATTCGTGCTGGTGTCGTCGCCTTTGTGCATCAGCGCACGCTTGCTGCACGAAACCCACGGCGTACCGTTGGTGAGCACGCAGTTGCAGCCGGTGGTGATGCGTTCGGTGCATGAAGTGCCGGGCCTGGGCTTGCCGATGCCGAAGTGGGTGCCGCACTGGTTGATCCGGGCCATGTTCTGGGCAGTGGACCGCGCCATCGTCGACCCTATCCTGTGTCCGCGGCTGAATGAATTCCGCCGCGAACTGGGCTTGCCGGACGTGACACGCCCGATGAACGGCTGGTGGAATTCGCCGCAGCGCATCATCGGCTTGTGGCCGGCGTGGTTCGGCGCGCCGCAACCGGACTGGCCGCCGCAGACGCGACTGGCCGGCTTCCCGTTGTACGACGAGCGCACGGCCGAGCCGTTGCCGCCGGAACTGGAAACCTTTCTTGCCGAAGGTACGTCGCCGATTGCGTTTACGCCCGGGTCGGCCATGCGGCACGGCAAGGACTTTTTCGAAGCCGCCATCGGCGCCTGCGAAAAATTGCAACGGCGCGCCCTGCTGCTGACACGCTTTGCCGAAAACATTCCCGGGCATTTGCCGCCCTCGGTGCTGCACGTGCCGTATGCGCCGTTCAGTCAGTTGCTGCCGCGCTGCGCGGCGGTCGTGCATCACGGCGGCATCGGCACGCTGGCGCAGGGTTTTGCCGCCGGCATTCCGCAATTGCTGATGCCGATGGCGCACGACCAGCCCGACAACCTGTTGCGACTGCAACGACTCGGTGCCGGCGATGGCTTGCGGCCGACGGATTTCACGCCGCGCAACGTGGCGGAAAAACTGGGGCGTTTGCTGGCGGACGCGGCCGTTCAACAACGCTGCCGCGAGCTGCGCCAACGCATCGCCGACGATCATCCACTCGACACCGCATGTGCCTTGCTCGAGGCCCATGCCGACAAATATCTGACCCACGATGAATGACAAGAAACAGAAAGTGATGATCGTTACCGGTGTGCTGGCCGGCTACGTAACGTGGTGGGTGATCGGTATCGCCGGCTTTGCGGCGTTGCGCCGGTTCTGGCCCGGCTATGCGGCACTGGAACCGAATTTCGCCTTTACCTTGCCGATGTTGCTGGCCCGGCTTGCGCTCGGCATCGTGTGTTCGGTGGTAGCGGGTGCGCTGGCGGCGATCATCGCGAAGCGGCTGTGGCCACCGACGCTCGCGATCGGTTTCGTGATCCTGTTGCAATTCATTCCGGCCCACATTCAACTGTGGCACATTGCGCCGCTGTGGTATCACGTGTTCTTCCTCGGCACCCTGGTACCGTGGGTAGTGTTGGGTGGAATGCTGGGTGGAGTGCCGGGTGGGGTGCTGACCAAACGGGAAAAAAACCAATGAACACCGCTACCGGCGGTCTGCGCCGCGCCACTTTCATTTTCATCTTCATCGTCGTACTGATCGACATCCTGGCGTTCGGCATCATCATTCCGGTGCTGCCGAAACTGGTGGAAAGTTTTCTCGCCAACGACACCGCCGCCGCCGCGCGCATGTACGGTTACATGACGATCGCGTGGGGAGTGATGCAGTTCTTCTGCATGCCCATCATCGGCATGCTGTCGGATCGTTACGGCCGGCGGCCGGTGATCCTGCTGTCGTGTCTTGGCCTCGGCCTCGACTTCGTGTTGATGGCACTGGCACCGAACCTGGCGTGGTTGTTCATCGGCCGCGTGATTTCCGGCGCGACGTCCGCCAACTTTTCCACCGCGTTCGCCTACATCGCCGACGTGACGCCGCCGGAAAAACGCGCGGCCAGTTTCGGCCTGCTCGGTGCCGCGTTCGGACTCGGCTTCATCGTCGGCCCCGCGTTGGGCGGCGTGCTCGGTGGATTCGATCCGCGCCTGCCGTTCTGGGCTTCGGCCGTGCTTGCCTTGGCCAACACGCTGTATGGCTTCTTTGTGTTGCCGGAATCGCTCACTGCTGAAAACCGCGCGAGTTTTGCGTGGGAGAAAGCCAATCCGGTCGGCTCGCTGCACTTGCTGCGTTCGCATCCCGAATTATTCGGCCTCGCCTGCATCGTGTTGTTCATCGAGTTGGCGCACATGGTCTATCCCAGCGTCACCGTGCTTTATCTCGGTTATCGCTACGGCTGGGACGAAACCGCGGTCGGGCTGATGCTGGCATTCGTCGGCATGTGTTCGGTAGTCGTGCAGGCGATGATCATTCCGGCGGCGGTGACCCGTTTCGGCGAGCGAACGCTGCTGCGGTTGGGTCTCGTTGCCGGCGTGCTCGGCATGACCGGTTATGCGCTGGCGCTGACGGGCATGCAGATTTTGTATGCAGTGCCGATCGCCGCGCTATGGGGCCTGGCTGAACCGGCGGCGCAATCGCTGATGACGAAACGCGTCAGCGCGCAGGAACAAGGCCAGTTGCAAGGCGCGATTTCCAGTTTGCGCAGTATTTCCGGCATCGTCGCGCCGCTGGTATTTACCCAGGTGTTCGCGTGGTTCATCGGTCCTTCCGCACCGATGCCATTGCCCGGTGCGCCGTTCTGGCTGGCGGCACTGTTGTTGGCGACGAGCCTGGCCTTGGCATTGCGTTTGGTCGCGCCTGCGGAGACGGCGCCGCTGACGACCGCATGACACGCCATGCCGCCATCCTGTTCGATCTCGGCAACACGCTGGCGGCGTACTATCGCAAGGAAGAATTCAACCCGGTGCTGCAACGCTGCGTTGCCGCGGCGTCGCGAGAGCTGACTCGCATGGGGTTACCGGCGCCCACGCCTGAAATCGCTTTCGCGGCGGCGTTGCAGCAAAACCGCGAGGCAGCCGATCATCGCTTCTTGCCGCTGAGCCCACGCTTGCAACGCATCTTTGGCGTCGATGTCGTCACGGCCGACATGTTGTGCAACGCGTTCATGCAACCGATCTTCGCTACTGCATCCTTGTACGACGACTCGCTCGCGGTGCTGTCCGCACTCAAACAGCGTGGAGTAAAAACCGCCATCGTTTCCAATTCGCCGTGGGGCAGCTCACCCGCCTTGTGGCGCAACGAAATGCAGCGACTCGGCCTGGCGCCGCTGGTGGATGCTGTCGTGTTGTGCGGCGATGTCGGCTGGCGCAAGCCGGCGCCGCAGATATTCAAACACGCCGCTGCACAGCTTGACGTTGACTGCGCACGGTGTTCGTTCGTCGGCGACGATGTGCAGTGGGACATCGAAGGTAGCGCCGCTGTCGGCATGCAACCGGTGTTGCTGGATAGGATGGGACTGCATCCCGATCACATGGGTACGCGCATCACCGGTCTGCACCAATTGCTATAGACGATGCTTGCCGTCAACAACGCAAAAGCCGTGCTCAGAATTAATGGTGGCTGAAAAAATATAAGCGCGCGGCGTCCTAGGCAGCACTGGCGGCAATCCAAATAATGTCGCCATGAAAATCCATTACCCGCATCCGTTGCCCGACTTCACGCCACCCGTGCGCGGGCGCGGCGCGCTCGACAATCCTGCCGGCCGTTTCGAACACAAGCGGCACGAAGCCGATGCCGATGCGTTCGATGCGATGCTCGATGCGGAACTGGAGCAGGAAACCAGGCAGATCCCGACCCAGGTGTTCCGCGACCAATCGCGCACGATAGTCACCAGCAACGACAGTCCTGACATCGGCATGGACCTGACGGTCAACCCGTACCGTGGCTGCGAGCACGGCTGCATCTATTGTTTTGCCAGGCCGACGCACGAATATCTCGGCATGTCGGCCGGGCTCGATTTCGAGTCGAAGCTTTTCGTCAAGCACGATGCCGCCGCGCTGCTGCGCGAAAAACTGTCGTCGCGCAACTGGCAGCCGCACGTGCTGTTCTTCAGCGGCATCACCGATCCGTATCAACCGCTCGAGCGCAAGCTGAAGATTACGCGCGCTTGTTTGCAAGTGCTGAACGAGTTCGGCAATCCGGCGGCGCTGATCAGCAAGAATCACCTGGTAATGCGCGACGTAGACGTGCTGGGCGAGATGGCGGCGCGCGGTCTCGTCAGCGTATTCCTGTCCATCACCACGCTCGACTCCAGGCTGGCGCGCCTGATGGAGCCGCGCGCGTCGCGCCCGGCGATGCGCTTGCGCGCCATCGAAACGCTGGCGAAAGCCGGCGTGCCGACCGGTGTGATGATAGGCCCGGTGTTGCCCGGCCTCACCGATCACGAAATCCCCGCCATCCTCGAGGCCGCGGCCGATGCCGGTGCGGGCAACGCCGGATACACGATGCTGCGGCTGCCGTACGGCGTGAAGGATTTGTTCCAGCACTGGCTGCACGAACATTTTCCCGATCGCGCAGAGAAGGTGCTGCGGCGTTTGCGCGAAATGCACGGCGGCAAACTGTACGACAGCGCGTTCGGCCACCGCATGCGCGGAGAAGGGCAACATGCGGAGCATATCGCCAGCGTGTTCAAGGTGTACCGTAATCGTTACGGTTTGACGCGGCGTGCGCAGTTGTCGCTGCATCACTTCAACCGCGAGGCGGCGTGGGGCCAGCAAAGTTTATTTTGACGGCGGCTGCAACAAACGTAGCCGCGGCGACACGTGCAGCATCACCGGGGTTTCCGCCTGCAACGTGTGCAGCGTGATGCCTTCGATCAGCTCGCGTACCACCACGCGGCCATTGACGATGTCGAGCACGGCGAGGTCGGTATAGATCGACGTGACGCAGCGGCGGCCGGTCAACGGCAGCGTGCACTGCGGCACGATCTTGCAACTGCCGTCCCTGGCGAAGTATTCCATCATCACGAACACTTTTTTCGCGCCCACGGCCAGATCCATCGCGCCGCCTACCGCCGGCGCCTTGCGACCGGCCGGCAGATCCCAGTTGGCGAGATCGCCGTTCTCTGCCACTTGGTACGCACCGAGCACGGTGACGTCGAGATGGCCGCCGCGCACCATCATGAACGAATCGGCATGATGAAAATAGGCGCCGCCTGCGCGCAGCGTTACCGGGATATTGCCGGCGTTGATCAGATTGCGGTCATAGGGTTCGGCGGTTTGCCGGGGTCCGACACCGAGCAAACCGTTTTCGCTGTGGATGATGACTTCACGATCATCGGGAATGTGATCAGCCACCGCCAGCGGCATGCCGGAGCCGAGGTTGACGTAGGAGCCGTCGGCGATGTCCTGCGCCACCCGCCAGGCGATCTGTTGGCGGTCGAGGTTCATCAGGGTTGCCTCGTCGCGACGATTTGCTTGACGAAAATGCCCGGCGTCACGATCGCTTCAGCATCAAGCGCGCCGAGTTCGACTACGTTATCGACCTGCGCGATCGTGTGGGTGCCGCCCATTGCCATCACGGCGTTGAAGTTGCGTGCGGTCTTGTCGTAAGTCAGGTTGCCCCAGCGGTCGCCGCATTTGGCACGCACGAAGGCGAAGTCAGCTTTCAACGCAAACTCGAAGATATGGGTTTCGCCGTCGAAGTCGCGATGCTCCTTGCCTTCCGCCAGCGGCGTGCCGACGCCGGTGCGAGTGTAGAAGCCGGGAATGCCGGCACCGCGGCAGCGGATGCGTTCGGCCAGCGTGCCCTGCGGTACGATCTCGAGTTGCAAGCCTTGCTGCAACATGTCTTCGATCAGCGTAGTGCCTTCCTTGCGCGAGTACGAACACACCAGCGTGGCGACGCGGCCGTCACGCAGCAGCAGTGCCATGCCGCGTTCGGCCACCTGCGGGTTGTTGGCGACCAGCGTCAGGTTGCGCGTGCCTTGCGCATGCAGTGCTTCCAGCAGCTCGTCGGCAAAACCGCAGCTGGCGAAACCGCCGCACAGGATCACGGCGCCATCGTGGATGGGGCGAACGGCATCGGCGGCGGCAGTAATGATCTTGTTGAGCATGGTCTCCCGCTCGCTGTGACGGCCGTGGATGTCGATCAGATCAAACCCAGCTGCTGCAAGCGGTCGCGGTACTTCGCGCCGACCGCCGCAAACGAATGATGCATCCTTATATGGTGGGCAGCAGCCTGACCGATCTCGCTGGCGTAAGCCGGGGTGACGAACAGCTTGCGCATGTACCACGCGGCATGGGCGACGTCGGCGTCGGCCCAGTGCTGCCCGGCACCGAACGGGTAATCGTGTTCGCCCACTGGAATGCTGACGTAATCGACCAGGCAGGAATTGTTTGCGTGCATGAAGTCGAGATTGCCGGAATACGCGGTGCCGATGACGGGCTTGCCGTAATACATCGCTTCCGCCAGGCCGCGGCCGAACCCTTCCGAGCGATGCAACGACACGAAACAATCGCAACATGCCACCAGCGCGTTGATGCCGGCGTCGTCCATGACCTGATCGAGCAACACGACGCGCGGATCGTCGAACAAGCCGCTTTGGCAGAATGCCTGGTATTTGTCGGCGTGGTGATCGATGCCGTTCACCTTGATGACGAGCTTGACCTTCTCGTTGCCGCCGCGCGGAAACGCTTGCAGGAACGCGTTGATGGCTGCCGCGGGATTCTTGCGTTGCAGGTAGGAGCGGAAGTCGAACAGGAACAGGAACAAGAAGTGGTCCGACGGCAAACCGAACGCAGCGCGGCCGTTTTGCACAGGGCCTGGTTCGATTGCAAACGGCATGTGCACGACCGGCAGCGCCGTGGCGGCCGAGATCGCTTGCTGGATGAACTGCGTCGGCGCCCAGATTTCGTCGAGCCGTTCGAAGCTCGAATGCCACGCTGCGGGGAAATGACTCAGTTCCCACGCGAAGCAGCCGATGTTGTAGTGGCCACCGAACACAGCATCGCCGAGCAGGGTTTTCGCGCTGGCCATCTCGTCGGCGTTGAGCAGGAACAGGTTGGCCTTGTGGTCGGCCTTGGGCGTGACCTTGCCGAAGTGGGTAAAACCGGCGAATTTGTTGCGGTCGGTAACGCCGTGTTCGCCGTGCAGGTTGAGCAGCGAGAATGCGATGTCGTTGGCGGCGCAGGCATTGGCCGCGGTACGGATGTCTTCGGCGCGGCCCAGCACGGCGTACGGATGGCCGACCAGGTTCAGCCCCGGCAGCAGATGATGATGCAACAGCGGTTGCTTCAGCGGCGTCAGGCCATGCAGTGCGGCGCGGGTCGCTTCCAGGTATTCGAGTCCGTATTTCAGGTCGGGCTCGAGATGGTTGCCTTCGGCCCACTCGTTCCACGCATTGACGAACACGATGCGCTCATCGCCTTGCTTCAATGCCTTGGTCTCCTTGACCAGCGCATCGAGCCAGCGCGAATACGCGCGCGGCGATGTATTGAGATAGATGTGCGCGGTGTGCTGCCGCCGTGCGGTGTTGTCCCACGACGGCATCGCGGTGCGAATGTGCTGCCGGCCGATGTCGGTGCGCGCGAGGTAGTTGGCGATCGTCAGTTCGTAATCGAACAATTCGCCGGCAAAGTCGGCACTGAGACCAGCCGGGCGCTGTGGGGCGTTGATCGAATAGTTGTGCGGAGGGAATTCGACGATGGCATCGAAGTAGTGACGAGTATGTTCGCTGATGCCATCGAAGCTCTCGACCGCAGCCAGGTATACATCGGCGAAGCCGGCCTGCTTGCAGCGATTGCGCCACAGTTGAATCGCCTGCGGCAGATCGGGAATCTGGTTGGCGCGGTAAATCAGCAGCAGCGGTTTGCCGTTGACGCGGATGTAGCGACGGTCGGCCAGCACCGGCAACAGGTCTTCGATGAAGGCCAGGTAACTTGCGGGCGAGTACTGCTGCGCCATCAGGACTTCGGACTCGAGGCCGTCCCAGCGGCGGGTCCAGTTTTCGTTGGCCCAGCACACGCAGAACGGAAGATCCGGTTTGCCGCTGGCGAGCATGTCATGTAACGGACGTTCGAGCAGCTTCTTGCCGTTGAACCAATAGTAGTAATAGCAGAAGCCGTGGACGCCGTATTCCTGCGCCAGCGCCGCTTGTTGTTCGCGTACTTCCATCAGGCGCAAATCATAGTGACCCAGGTCGGCCGGCACTTGCGGTTGATGGTGCTCGTCGAACAGCGGTTTTGCTTTCGTCACGTTGGTCCATTCGGTGAAACCCTTGCCCCACCAGGCGTCGTTTTCGGGGATGGGGTGATACTGCGGCAGGAAGAACGCGATCAAACGCACCTGCTGCTGCAGTTGTTGGCGTTCGAGCGTCTGCTGCCAACGGGCGAGGTAGAGGGTTTTGTTGCGTTCGATCTGCGCCAGCTTGCCGCCGGCGAGTTTGTCGGTCGTTACGCTGAGGAAGTGATAGACCACCGCTTCGTGCTGGTAGATCACCTTGTAACCTTGCGCGCGCACTTTCAGCGACAGGTCGCAGTCTTCGAAATAGGCCGGCGCATAGCAGGGATCGAAACCGCCCACTGCATCGAACACCGCCTTGCGGATCATCAGCGCGGCGCCGGAGCAGTGATCGACTTCGCGGGTGAAGCAGTAGCGCCTGTCCAGCGGGTCCTGGTTCAAGCCAATCATGGTCACGCTGCCGTCCGGGTTCAGCGTGGCGCCGGCTTCCTGCAGATAGCCGGAAGGATAGATCAGCTTGGCACCAGCGATGCCGGTGGCGGGCTCGATCTCGAAGGTGTGCGCCAGCGCGTCGAGCCAGCGTGACTCGACCAGCGTGTCGTTGTTCAGGAACAGCAGAAATTCGCCTTTCGCCGCCGCGGCGCCGCGATTGCAGGAATGGACGAAGCCGCTGTTGGTTTCGCTTTTCAGCAGCCGGAGGTTCTCGATCGTGGACAGCACCGAAGCGGTGTCGTCCGTGGAAGCATCGTCAACGACGATTACTTCAAACGCGTGCCCGCTGCCGTGACGGCTGATGCTTTCGAGGCAGCACAGCGTCCATGCCAGATGGTTGAAGGCCGGGATGATGACGGAGACGACGGGATGTTCGGGCTGTGCAAAACGGATGGAACTGGCGATGTCGGCAATGGCGGTAGCGGGCAGCGAAGCGGGATCGAACTTGAATGCCGGTTTGACCGGCTGCGCCGGAGGTATCGAGGTTTGTTCCTGCAGCCTGACTTCGACCTCGGCGACTGACTCGGCGGTGCGAGGTGTCGGTTCCAGATTCGGCGCTGGCGGCAATGGCGTGGGCGCTGGCTGATTGCGCAGAAACCGCGCCGTCGCGCGCAGCGGCGCGGTAAAACGCCAACTGTTGCTTTGCTTCAGGGCAACCAGCTCCGTTTCCAACAGGGCCAAGCGCTCTTTCTGCGACTCAAAGATGCCTTGCATCGCTTCCAGTTCGAGACACAGGGCAGCTCTCGCTTCCAGAAATGACAGGTCGCGGCGCAGCGCGAAGTATTTTTTCTCCAGTTCGAGGTAACGGCTGGCCTGCAGTTCGTGCGCGGTTTTCCTTTCCAGGAACTTGAGGTAGGAGTCGTGCGCGAGCTGGCGCAACTCCGGTACTTTGCGCGCATAGTTGATAATGGCCAGCAATTCCACGTTGCTCCAACGGTTGCGCCAATCGGAAAAGAAAATGTTTTCGGCGCCATCCTTCAGTCCGGTGGAAGCGGTAACGCCGTAGCCACTGCTCGCTCCGAGGTAATAACAAGCGCTGATGCCGGGCACGTAGAGAAATTGCGTCAGCGCGTTGAGTTGCAGCCAGAAATCCCAGTCTTCGTAGAAGTTCAGGTCTTCGTTGAGGCGCAGGCCCTGATCGACGAAGTGGCGGCGGAACATTGCCGCGTGGATGGGGATGTAGTTCTGGATCAGCAAGTACGCGCGATCGAACGGTTGGTCGTAAATGTGTTCCTTGACGAACGCGTTGGTCGTCGCATCCAGCCTGAGGCATTCCACGCCGGTGTAGGCGAGGCCGCAGGCAGGGTTGAGGTCGAGCGCGCCGGCCAGCTTGTCGAGATGACCGGGATAAAACCAGTCGTCATCGTCGAGAAAGATCAGATAGTCGCCGCTGGCCGCTTCCAGTCCGGCATTGGCGGCGCGGGTTTTGCCGCGCGGTCGATTGGGGCGGAAGCAGCGTATCGGCAAACGCGGCGACGAATGGCTGGCGCAAACGCCGGTGACGTCGACTTCGCCGTCATTGACTACCACTACCTCGATCGGCGAATAGCTTTGCGCAGCGAGGCTGGCGAGTGCGCGGGAGAGAAAGTCGGGACGATCCTTGGTGCGGATGATGACGGAGACCAGGTGCTTTTCGTGAAGGCCACGCGCTGGGTTCGGCTCCTGGGAAAAGGTCACTCGTTGCTCCTGGCGTTGTACTGTGCGTGCAAGGCGTTGCACGCTGAGTGCCGCATTATAATGACGCCGGCAACAGGGCTGTAATGCTATTTGCCCATGCCGTCACAGGCCGGCCAACAGCATCAACACGCCGGCCACCACCAGTATCAGCCCCGCCAGCTCCCGTGCCGATACTTGCTGCCGGAACACGCGGCGCGAGACGACCTGCGCGAACACCACTTCGACCAGACCCAATGTGCGCACGTTGGCGGCCGAGGTCAGCGACATGCCGACGAACCAGCACTGCGAAGCGAACGAGCCCATGCCGCCGGCGAACAGCGACGACCGCCACTGCCGGAAGCTGCCCATCAGAGCGCCACGATCGAACAGCGTCATCCACGCACCCAGCAACAAGGCTTGCAAACCCAGCGACCAGACCAGCGTAGTGGTGGCACGCATGAACCAGGGCGCCTCGCCCAGCGCAAGGATGCCGCCGCGAAAACCCACTGCGGCCAACGCGAACAGGCTGCCGGAAACGATGCCGTAGAGCGCGGGCTTCAGGTTCTGGCGATCCCATTGGTCGCCGGGTTTGACCGCGATCAGGAACACGCCGAGCGTGGCGACGACGATGGCCAGTGCGCGCAACCAGGTCAACGCATCGCCCAGCAGCAGCAAGCCGAACACTGCTACTTGCACCGGCTCGGTCTTGGTGAAGGCGATGGCGACCGAGAACGAACGCGCCTGCATCGCCGCCAGCATCAGCGCGGTAGCACCGATCTGCGCCAACGCCCCCATGATCGTATACAGCAGGAAGGCCGGGCGTGGTGCCGGCACGCTTACGCCGGTCGCCATGAAAACAATTGCCAGAAACAGCAGAGAAAACGGAAACCCGTACAGAAAACGTACTTGCGTGGCGCCGGCGGTGCCGAGTGTCGCAGTCAGACTGCTTTGCATGGCATTGCGCGCCGTCTGCGCGGCGGCGGCAATCAAGGTAGCGGCGATCCACAGCAAGCGAAGCTCCAGCGGCAACGTGGGTTGCGGAAAATACGGAGAGAGTCGGTAGCCGCGAGCTTACCCCCTTGCTACCCCCTGAATATAATCAAAACAATTCATTCCACGTATTCCTGCGGGAAATCATCATGAGCGAAGCGCAGTTGTTCGACGGTGCGGGTCCATTGCGCCAGTACCAGGATGCGTTGGCAGCGGGAAAGTTCCTGATCCAGCAATGCAAGGCCTGCGGCAAACACGTGTTCTATCCGCGCGTGTTGTGTCCGCACTGCGGAGCGGTCGAACTGAAATGGGTGGAGCCGACCGGGCGCGGCGTGGTCTATTCCACCAGCGTGGTGCGGCAGAAGCCGGACAAGGGCGGCGATTACAACGTCGCCTTGATCGAACTCGACGAAGGCCCGCGCATGCTGAGCCGCGTGATGGATGTCGATCCCGACAAGGTGAAGATCGGCATGAAGGTCAGCGCTCACATCGGCCTGCTCGACGGACAGCACGCCGTGGTGTTCTACAACAAGGAGCAGGGGATGAAAGAGTGGTGAAGCCATTGCAAGGCGAGCGTTCATTGCGCGGTGCCGCGGCGGTAGTCGGTGTCGGCCTGAGCCGCTTCGGCGATCTGGCCGGCCGCAGCCACATGGAGATCATGGGCGAAGCGGTCCATCACGCGTTGAACGATGCTGGAGTTTCCATTCACGACATCGATGGCATCTTCGCGTCGAATTTCGTCGATCAGCTGACGCCGCTGGTGGTGGCGGAATATTTCGGCATCAAGCCGGACTTCATGGACGGCACCAATGTCGGCGGCTCGGCATTCGTCAATTCGCTGTTGTCGGCATCGCTGGCGCTGAAGTACCGGCTCTGCAACGTCGCGCTGATCTGCTATGGCAGCAACAACCGCAGCGGCGGCATCGTACCGCCGGCACATGCGAAATCGGTCGAGACCGTGTACAAGCCGCGTTATCCGATCCAGGCTTATGCGCTCGCCGCCGCGCGCCACATGTACCAATACGGCACCACGCCGGAACAATTGGCCGAAGTGG
>DATJXP010000202.1:0-5090 GCA_035500035.1 Candidatus Acidiferrum sp.
TGGTGCAGTCCGGCAACTCCACCGCGCCGGCCGACAGCCTGCTGCCGACGGCGGAGAAGTTGTTGCTCGAGTTGAAAGACCGGCATCCTTACCTGGCTGAGGCGTTGCGCGAGGTGATCGAGGAGCTCGGCAGTATCGGCATGTAGGCAAAAAACGTGTGATCACCACCCCTCTGGAGTCTCGATGACGGCAGGCCGTCCAATGAGGGGTAACTTCCGCTTTTTTTTCACATATTTCGCGCTTAACATCGCCTGCGTTTGGCGATGGAAGCGTTGTTCCATTCTTCAAGATTTGCTCGATTCAAGGGGGGGGTAATAATCATGACAATAAAATCACGTATGTCCTTGCTGGCATTGGCCTTGCCGGTGTGTCTGCTGCTCGGTGGTATCACCGCCGCCCAGGCCAAGGAAGAACTCTGGTCCAATCCCGCCACCTGGCCCAACAAGAAGGTGCCGGCCGCGGGTGACAAGGTCGATATCGCCAGCGGCAAGGACGTCGTGCTCGACGTCAGCACTCCCGCCCTTGGCGGCGTGACGATCATGGGCAAGCTCAGCTTCGCCGATAAAGCCGATCTGGAACTGACCACCGAGTGGGTCATGGTGCACGGCGAACTCGCGATCGGCACCGAAGCCAAACCGTACACGCACAAAGCCACCATCACGCTCACCAACAACGTCAAAGACGAACAGCTGATGGGCATGGGTGACCGCGGCATCATGATCTCGGGCGGCACGCTGAACCTGCACGGCAATCGCACCAACACCTGGACCAAGCTGACCAAGACCGCCGACGCTGGCGCAACGATGATTGAGGTAATGAACGCCGCACAATGGAAGGTCGGTGACGAGATCGTGCTCGCCTCGACCGATTACGATCCTCATCAAGCGGAGCGTCGCACCATCGCTGCCCTCAGTGGCAACACGATCACGCTCGACAAGAAACTCGACTACATGCACTACGGCAAGATCACCTTCGACGTCGATGAACGCGGCGAAGTCGGTTTGCTGACGCGCAACATCAAGGTGCAGGCCTCGGCCGATGCCGACCAGACCATGTTCGGCGGCCACATCATGGCGATGGTCACCAGCAAGATGTACGTCGAAGGCGTCGAGCTCAGTCGCATGGGGCAGAACATGGAGCTGGCGCGCTATCCGATCCACTGGCACCTGGTCGGTGATGCCAAGGGCCAGTACATCCGCAACGCGGCGATCCACGACACCTACAACCGCTGCGTCACCATCCACGGCACGAACTACGTGCAGGTTGAAAACAACGTGACCTACAACACCCTTGGTCACTGCTTCTTCCTTGAAGACGGCATCGAGCACGGCAACGAGTATGTCCACAACCTCGGCATCCTGACCAAGTGTCATCCGTCCAAGCCGTGCGACCCGACCAACCTCGCTCCGTTCGGATCCTCCTCGGACGGCTTGAACTTCAAGCTCACCGGCCAGGACGCCAAGGATGTGCTGATTCCTTCCGACAACACAGCGTCCACTTTCTGGATCACCAACCCGGACAACATCTACCGCGACAACGTATCCGCCGGCTCCGACGCAACCGGTTTCTGGTTGGCCTTCCCCGAGCATCCGACCGGCGCGTTCGAAGGCTCCGATCTCAGCAAGTCTACCTGGCCGCGTCGCACGCCATTCAAGGAGTTCAAGGGCAACGTCTCCCATTCGAACTTTGACGGTTTCATGGGCGATCGCGCCCCCAGGGCCGATGGTCATTTTGCTGTCGGCGGTTACGTTGCCAACGTCAATCCCGCAGACGCCAACAGCCCGCAGGCGGAGTCGGTAGTCGAGGATTTCACCGCCTACAAGAACCGCAATAGCGGCATCTGGGCCCGTGGTGAGTTGCACCTGTACAAGAACCTGAAGATGGCCGACAACGCCATCGGCTTCACGCATGCGTCCGGCAACGCCGGCCGTGCCCCTTACACGTCCAAGGTCGTTGATTCGCTGTTCGTCGGCGAAACCGAAAACATCGGTAACCCGCAGGCCGATTCGGAAAAAGCTTACGGCCGCAGCTTGCCGGAGCCCGCAGTGCCGGATTTCCCGATCCGCGCCTACGAGTTCTACGACTACCATCATGAACTCGACAACGACACCTTCGTCAATTACCAGGACAACGCCACCCGCAAAACGGGAGCGATTTCGTACCTGCTGTTTACCAGCTTCGGTATGAGCTCCAACAACACCGTGCAGCGCGCGAAGTTCATCAACGCCAAGCCGGTGTATTTCCCGGCGATCGACAACCGCTGGAGCAACGATGATTACGGCAATAACGTTTACAAGACCTCGGTGTTCCACGACAAGGACGGCACCATCACCGGCGTCGCCAATTCCTACATCGTCAACATCACCGGCATCGACGTTGACGAAAGCTGCGAGATCAAGCCCACCTGGAACGCTGCCGTGTGCAAAGGCGATATCGGCCGCATGACGGTGGGTGCCGGCGGTGGCGCGGTTGGATTCGGTGGTTTCGGCGGCGGTCCTCCCGGTGGCCCGCGTCCTCCGGGTGGAGCTGGTGCCGGTGGCCCGCCTCCGGCCGCAGCGCCGCCTGCACCACGCCCCGCAGCAGCGCCACAGGTCTTCGCCATTGCTCCTGGTGGTGGTCGCATCAGGGGAACTCCTGCGCCTTCAGGCCCGCCGGTCGTGCTGAGCCGCAATGGCAAGGAGTTCACCGCCAACGGCGAAACCAACGTGCGCGCCGGCAGCGAGTACAAGGTGACCACCGAACGGCCGATGCTGAACATCAACGTGAAGGAACTCGACAAGGGCTCGTGGGTGATGTTCGAACTGCCGGGCTTCACCACCGCAGCGTCGGGCACGCAAACCGACAGCCTGGATGCACTGCGCAAGGCCACTACCACGTCGTACTACAAGGCCAAGGATGAGCTGTGGGTCAAGCTGGTCTCCACCGGCGACATCCTGGGCACTGGTCCGAGCCAGGGCCCTGGCCCCGGCGACAGCTTGCAAGTCAGTCGGTAAGCAGCAGGCAGTAGTTCAAACTAAAACCCCCGGCAAGTGCCGGGGGTTTTGTTTTTGGGAAGGTGCGCCCAGCGGCCGCTCGCTCCTTTACACCACCAGGCCTGCAGATCGCGGGAATAACTGGTGTCTCGACCAATCATTTGATTCAAATTGTGCTTTTCGCGGGGAAGTACTTAACGTTCGGCAATCCTTTGAAATCGTTGTCTTGCGTCCATATGGTGGCGTGATATTTCTGGGCCGATGCAAAAATAATGCTGTCTGCCAGCGGAAGTTTGTAGAGCACTCCATAACTGCCGGCATCGATTGCCAGTTCAGAATCAAGAGGAATCACTTTTCCTTGCTTCATATGCGCAATTGCGATTAAGGCCGACTCTTCATCTCGCTGTCGGAGAATATTTTTGAATACTTCCGTTATTGTGATGCTGGGCACCAGCAACTCTTCCAGGTTTTCGATGGCCGAAGAGAAGGCAAGTGCATTTTTATCGCCAGCAAAATAAGACAACCAAGCGGACGAATCGACAACATTCATACCCGATCTTTATCCCTTTGCACATTCGTATTGATGCCCTTGAGGAATCCTTTCATTTCACGCATGGGCCTTAATGGTATGAGCTCGATCCGGTTTTGGTGGGTCAACATTTGGACTTTCTGGCCAGAAACAATGCCCAAGGCATCCCGGATTTCTTTGGGGATAACTACCTGAAACTTGGGGGATACAGTAACGGCTGTCATGGTCTTTCTCTCATCGATACCAAACTGGTATTACGATATAGCCATCGATAAGGACGGTCAAGCTGATGCCACTGAGCTGGAGTCAAAGTAAATTGATGAAAAGGCATGCCAAGTTGCTGCGGTCGCTCTGGGTCGGGTGTCATGCGCCGCCGCCAAGTAAAGCCGGCAATTCTTGCATGCGATCAAATGTCATATGCGCCCCGGCTTGCAGCAAGCGCCGCGCCGGCGTCAAAGCGGAGTAGCCAAACACCGTCATACCGGCAGCGACTCCAGCGGCGACGCCGACCGGCGTATCTTCGACGACAGCGCAAGCCGATGGATCGACACCAAGGCGCTCGGCAGCAAGCAGAAATACATCCGGAAACGGCTTGCCGCGCGACACTTCGGTAACGCTGAATAACTTGCCGTCGAATCTGGGCCACAGCCCCGTGATCCCCAAGATCGTTCGCATTTTCTCGTGATCGCCGCTCGAGGCCACGCAGTAGGGGAGGCGGATTTCATCCAGAACTTCCTCTATTCCAGCAACTGCCGCTAACTCGACCTCGAGCGCGGCCCGCGTACGCACTTTGTAAGCTTCCACAAAACTTTTCGGTGGTGCCTGCCCCAGCATGTCGGTGATCAGGCCGAGGCAGTGCTGCATGGAATGCCCAACGAACTGCTCGAACATGTCTTCGACCGTTACCGGCAGACCCAATTCGTTGAGCATCTGCGCAAACACACGATTGGTAATACGCTCGCTGTCCACGAGGACGCCGTCGCAATCGAAGATGACGAGTTCAAAGCTGCGGGGTGACATCTATGTTATTTGGTTGCGCTGGATCACAGTCGCTTGTTAGGCAGCTGTAACACGTCTCACTACTCCGAAACAAACGGATACTTAGCCACAACCATCCCACGCGCATCGAAGCTCACCTCATATCTAGAGAGAAAGCCTCCACTGTAGCTCCACGATTCGACACACCTGCCATCATTCTTGAAGTACGTACCGTTCCACCAGAGATCTTGACCACATGGTGCGATGGTGTCCGGCTTTCCTAGCATTGCCAACACCGAATCTCGACTGTCGGAACGCGAAATTCTTTCAAATCCTTGATCGCGCGCACTCACTGTGGCAATTCGGCAAACGACACCCACAGCGAGCAGGATCACCAGTGCGCACGAGACGACAAGCTTGGAGCGTATTGGGCGAAGCAGTGCCATTTGGTTGTTGCCTAACGCCGCTGCTAAAGCGCAAAGTGAAGCTGGCGTGGCTTTTGCGCTTTTTGCAAAAGGCATGACGGCTTTACTTTGTCGCTTTTGAGCGCCTTGTTAGGCATCATTTTCTAAAAATTCGTGGGGTGGCCCATAACGTACTTCCTGGGGCCT
>DATJXP010000203.1:0-4298 GCA_035500035.1 Candidatus Acidiferrum sp.
GCAGACCCAGGACCAGCACCACCGCGGTGATGATGCGTTGTTTCAGCATCTAGCCTCCCGCGCGTCCGCCGGCTTCGACCTGCTCGCTCAGCTTGCCGTAACGACGCTGACGGCTGGCGAAATCGGCCAACGCCAGCTCCAGTTCGGCCTCGTCGAAATCCGGCCACAGCGTCGGCGTGAAATAGAGTTCGGTGTAGGCGAACTGCCACAACAGGAAATTGCTGATGCGATGTTCGCCGCCGGTGCGGATGCACAGATCGGGCGGCGGCAGATCACAGGCTTCGGTGTGCTGCTGCAACAATTGCTCGGTGAAATCGGCCGGCGCCAGCTGACCTTGCCTGACCTGCTCGGCCAGTTTCTGCGCTGCCTGGGTGATGTCCCAGCGGCCGCCGTAGTCAGCGGCTACCAGCAAGGTCATGCCGGTGTTGTCATGCGTGAGCTTCTCCGCCTTCTCGATCAGCGCGCGCAACTTGTTGTCGAAACGATCGCGCCGGCCGATGAAGCGCAGGCGGATGTTGTTCTTGTGCAGCTTCTTGATCTCGGACGCCTGCAGGAAATTGGCGAACAGCGTCATCAGTCCGCTGACCTCACGGCGTGGCCGCTGCCAGTTCTCGCTGCTGAAGGCAAACAGGGTGAGACACTCGATGCCGCGCTGCGCGCACAAGGTGATCGTGCGGCGTGCGGCCTCGACCCCGGCGCGATGACCGCTGAGGCCGCTGCCACCCTGCTGTTTCATCCAGCGGTTGTTGCCATCCATGATGATGGCGATGTGGCGGGGCAGCCGGTGATGCGCGTCCGCGGCGTGAGCTGTCATTGCAGGCGTGGCCACGGCGTCGGGTCAGATCGACAACAGGTCGGTTTCTTTTTCGGCGTATTTCTTGTCGATGATCGCGATGTAGTTGTCGGTCAATTTCTGGATGTTCTGTTCGGCGCGGCGCTCTTCGTCCTCGCTGACTTTCTTGTCCTTGAGCAGTTCCTTGAAATGGTTGTTGGCATCGCGACGGATGTTGCGCACGGCAACGCGGGCGTGTTCGGCTTCAGCCTTGGCCTGCTTGGTATATTCGCGGCGGGTCTGCTCGGTGAGCGCCGGCATCGGCACCCGGATCTTGTCGCCGTTGTTGGACGGGTTGAGGCCGAGATCGGATTTCATGATCGCCTTCTCGATCTCCTGCAGCATTTTCTTTTCCCACGGCGAAATCATCAGGGTCCGCGCATCTTCGACCACGACGTTGCCAACCTGAGAGATCGGCACATCATTGCCGTAGTAATTGACTCGCACGCCGTCGAGTATGCTGGGGTGTGCGCGGCCGGTGCGGATGCGGGCGAACGCCACATCGAGGCTGTGCAGACTTTTCTTCATCCGTTCTTCGGATTCTTTCATGGTGTCATTGATCATGCTCATGCTCCCCGCTCGATGAGAGTGCCCTCGTCCTTGCCGACGATGATGCTGAACAGGGCCCCTTCTTTGTTCATGTTGAATACGCGCACCGGCATGTTCTGGTCGCGGCACAGGCAGATGGCGGTGAGATCCATCACGCCCAGCTTGCGATCCAGCACTTCGTCATAGGTCAGACGCGCGTACTTGACGGCGCCCGGATTCTTGACCGGGTCGGCCGAATAAACACCATCCACCTTGGTGGCTTTCAGCACCAGGTTGGCGTCGATCTCGATGCCGCGCAGGCAGGCGGCGGAATCGGTGGTGAAAAACGGGTTGCCGGTGCCGGCCGAGAAGATGACGACGTCGCCCTCGCGCAGATGGCGGATCGCCGTGCGGCGATCGTAATGCTCGACCATGCCGCTCATCGGAATGGCCGACATCACGCGGGTGGTGATGCCGGCGCGTTCGAGTGCATCGCGCATCGCCAGCGCATTCATCACGGTGGCCAACATGCCCATGTGGTCGCCGGTGACGCGATCCATGCCGGCTTCGTGCAGCGCAGCACCGCGGAACAGATTGCCGCCGCCAAGCACCAGACCGACCTGCACCCCGACTTCCACCAGTTGGCCGATTTCGACCGCCATGCGGTCGAGCACCTTGGGATCGATGCCGAATTCGACGGCTCCCGCCAACGCTTCCCCGCTAAGTTTCAGCAGGATGCGGTCGTACTTGCGGATCTTGGTGGTCATCGGTGGCCCTCAGGACTAACCGCGCCGGATTATCTATTGAGCCCCGCTTGCGCAGCAACTTCGGCGGCGAAATCGACCACGGCTTTCTCGATGCCTTCACCCACCATGTAGCGCACGAACGACAGCACGCTGGCGTTGTTCTGCTTGGCCAGTTTGCCGACCTTGATATCCGGATCCTTGACGAAGGCTTGTTCGGTCAGGCTGACTTCTTCGACATACTTGCGCAGACGGCCACTGACCATCTTCTCGACGATGTCGGCCGGCTTGCCGCTTTCCGCGGCCTGCGCGGTATAGATTTCGCCTTCTTTCTTCAAAACGTCGGCCGGCACATCTTCCGCCTTGACTACCAGCGGATTGGTGGCGGCCACATGCATGGCGATGTCGCGCGCGAGGTCGACCGAGCCACCCTGCAGGGCAACCAGTACCGCGATCTTGCTGTTGGAATGTACGTAGGAACCGACGGTTTCGCCGTTGCCGCCGATCACTACAGCGCGACGCACGCTGATGTTCTCGCCGATCTTCTGCACCAGTGCCAGTCGCTGATCTTCCAGGCCGGACGCCATCAGCTTGGCGACGTCGATTTCCTTGGTGGTGAACACCTTGTCCAGCACCTTGGCGACGAAGGCACCGAAGTTTTCTTCACGCGCGGCAAAGTCGGTTTCGCTGTTCACTTCCACCATCACGCCGTAGCTGCCGTTGTCGGCGATTTTGGTCATTACCAGACCTTCGGCGGCGGTACGACCGGCTTTCTTGGCGGCCTTCATGCTGCCGGCCTTGCGCATGTTCTCGATGGCCAGATCCATGTCACCGTTGGCTTCCGTCAACGCCTTCTTGCACTCCATCATGCCGAGGCCGGTACGCTCACGCAGTTCTTTCACTGCACCTGCGGTAATTTCTGCCATAACTTTAGTCCTCTATTGCAATTCATGAAAAAAAGCGCCTGCGGCGCTCGGAGCAGCTGCAGCTCAACCGTGCCAATCACCCTCAAGTAACCTCTCGGTCAATTCATGAAAAAGGGGCCATAAGCCCCTTTTCCGTGTTGGGGTGATTGCGGTCTTACTCGGCTGCGGAAGCGGTGGGCTTGGCTTTTGCCTTGACCTGTACCTTGGTCTTCGGTTTGGCGGCCGTACGCTTGGCTTTCGGTTTGGTGTCGCCGTCGCCTGCTTCGGCGGCTTCGGCTGCACCTTCCTGGAATTCCTGTTTCTGGCTGGCCGTTTCCATCGAAGCCTTGCCCTGGCCTTCGACACAGGCGTTGGCCAAGTGTTCGACATAGAGACGGATTGCATGGATGGCGTCGTCGTTGCCCGGGATGACCACGTCGATGCCGTCGGGATTGCTGTTGGTATCAACGATGCCGATCACCGGAATGCCAAGCTTGTTGGCTTCGGACACGGCGATGCGTTCATGGTCGACGTCGATCACGAACAGGGCATCAGGCAGGCCACCCATGTCCTTGATACCGCCAAGACTCTTCTCGAGCTTTTCGGCTTCGCGACGACGCATCAGCACTTCTTTCTTGGTCAGCTTGTCGAAGGTGCCGTCGGTGGACTGGGTTTCGAAGTCACGCAGACGACGGACGGAAGCGCGGATGGTCTTATAGTTGGTGAGCATGCCGCCCAGCCAGCGCTGGTCGACATAGGGCATGCCGGCGCGTGCCGCATGTTCCTTGACGATCTTGCCGGCGGCGCGCTTGGTGCCGACGAACAGGACTTTCTGCTTGCGCTCGGCCATGCCTTTGACCATGCCCATGGCTTGCAGGAAGGCAGGCAGCGTATGTTCGAGGTTGATGATGTGAATCTTGTTGCGCGAACCGAAAATGTACTTGCCCATCTTCGGATTCCAGTAGCGGCATTGGTGGCCGAAGTGCACGCCGGCCTGCAGCATCTCTTTCATGGAGACAGTCATGGTTTCTACCTTTGGGTTAAGCCTCCCTGGACCCCAGCGACCAACCCTTCGGCCTTGCGGACCTTGGGGCACCCTGGAACACTGTGACGGTACAGGTGTGACGTTAAGTATTGATGAATGCAGGAAATCCCTGCCGTTGTGCCCGCTGCCGGACAGGGCCGGCCGCAAAGCGGGCGGCTTTATACCACAACAGCCCCCTCCCCTCCAAGCAACGTGTACTTGGCAAGGCGGCTTCCACTAGAATGCTGCTTTCCCGCCGCAACACC
>DATJXP010000204.1:0-8273 GCA_035500035.1 Candidatus Acidiferrum sp.
GCCGCGGATCAGCAGCGTGTCGCCGGTGAAGGCCCACAGTTTGCTGCCGTCTCGATACAGGAAAGTGTACGAATCATCGGTGTGGCCCGGGGTGAACACCACTTGCAACGACAGTTTGCCGAAGCGGATCACGTCGCCATCCTTGAAGGTGCGGCTGACGCAGGCCGCACGCGCCGGCTCGCCCATCATGCTGGTGCAACCGGTGAGATCGCGCAACGCGCCGAGCGCGGTAATGTGGTCGGCATGCACGTGGGTGTCGAGCGCGACTACCAACTTGAGATCGAGTTGTTTCAGCAGCTGTTGATACTGTTCGACGTTATCGACGACAGGGTCGATTAGCGCTGCTTCGCGCGTGGCTTCGTCGCCCAGCAGGTAGGTGTAGGTGCCGGTGTCGGCATGGAACAGTTGGCGGAAGATCATGGTGTCAACCTCGCGTGGTGAGCAGTAACAGCGTCATGGCAATGATGGTGAGCGCAAACAGGCGTTGCAGCACGACGCCGGCGATGTGTTTGGCCAGCAGGCTGCCGGCGATCATGCCCGCGACGCCGCCGGCGGCGAGCCACAGCAGCAGTGACAGATTCATCTGCTGGGTCAGCAACTGCATCGCGAACCCGCTGCTGGAGACGCCGGCAATGATGACCAGCGACGTGGCGATGGCTTGCCGCATCGATACGCTGTTCAGTTGGGTGAGAAACGGCACGATCAGGAAACCACCGCCGACGCCGAAGAAGCCGGACAGCAGGCCGGTCAGCACGCCGCCGGCAAACAGGCCCACCATGCAGCGCGGCCGCCAGTCGAAGCGCCGGGTTTCGCTCAGCCGGCACAACAGGGGATCGGTTTCGGCTTCGTCATTGCCGGTGTCGCCGCGCACCAGCCGGGCCTGTTCGGGTTGACGAAAACTCTGCCACAGCATGCGGGCCGCGATCAGCAATGACAGCGCAATGAAGGCAATCTTCAGCGTCAGCGGATCCACCAGCACGGTGAGCCAGCGGCCGATGGGTGCGAACACCATGCCGCTGATACCGAACAGCGCAGCCGGAATCCACAGCACTTGCTTGTGAATGATGCGATCGATGGCGCCCCATGCCGAGCTGGCTGCCACCACGCCGAGGGAAATACCGGTGGCCTCGGCGGCAGGCAGTTTGAGAAACACCGCCAGCAACGGCACCGCCAGCACCGAGCCGCCGGCTCCGGTAAGGCCCAACACTGCGCCGATGATGATGCCGATCAACAGGGTCATGGCGAAATTCCCTCAGCCGCGGTTCCATGGCATGCGCAACAACAACAGCCCCATGCCGCACCAGTCGGTGATGCCGGCGAACACCAGGCCGGCGCCGATCAACAAGCACACCATGACTGCCAGCGGGTGTATGAACAGTGCCGCCAGCGCACCGAGCACCACCAGCGACCCGGCAGCGATACGCACCTGCCGCTCGATCGACATGACGCGACCGCCGCGCAGGTTGGCTTGGCCGCCCTGCAGGATGGCGATCGGATTGGGAATCAGCGTGCGCAGTTTTTCCGCGGCCATCAGCGCGCGCTTGCCGGTGGCGCATACCAGCACCACGGTCTGCTCGGGCGCCAGTTTCTGCTGTTTGACGAAGCCGGCCACGCTGGCGCCGTTGATTTCGCCGACCGGCCAGCACACGCGGGCTTCGCTGCCGGCGTTGAATTCGTCGGGGCTGCGTACGTCCACCAGGCAAGGGCCGCCGTCACGCTGGTACTGGCGGAACTGGTCGGCGGTCAGTAATTGGATGTCGGTCATGCGTCACCTCACTTGCAAAACAGTTTTTTCAACAGGCCGAGCACTTCGGCCACGCGTTCGTCGGCCACGCTGTAATAAATGGTCTGGGCTTCGCGCCGGGTCCGTACCAGGCCTGCTTCGCGCAGGCCGGCCAGATGCTGCGACAGCGCCGACGGCGACAAATCGACATGCGCATTGAGTTCGCTGACGTTCTGCTCGCCTTCCAGCAACGCGCACAGCACGACCAGGCGGTTCTCGTTGGCCAGCGAGCGCAGGAAACTGCTGACTTCCCCGGCGTTGCGGCGTAGTTGCTTGATGGTTTTTTCGGTCATGTGGCGCCTCCAATCGGTTTTATTATATTAGAGTATTCTAAATTAGTAAATACTAAATTAAAGGAAAGGTGTAATTGGCTGCCACACTGTCCGCACACGGCTTCAGGCCGACTTTCCCGGTGAAATCCGGGCCTCGCTCCTGTTACGCTGTAGCCATGAACAAGGCGAATTCCAATCAGCTGAAGACTTCGTGGTTCGCGGCGCAGTGGCCGGGGCTGATCATATGGGCCATCGGCTGGACGCTGATGCCCATCGTCAATCCCTGGATGACGCTCGGCACCATGGCGATGCTGCTGTTGCTGACCGCGACGGTGGCGGCGCTGTGGTTGCGGCCACGGCTGACGCTGGCGCTTTGCGCCATCACCGTGGTGGTGTTCAATTTTCTGTTCGTACCGTCGCGGTTGCCGCAGGTCACCGATCCCTGGCAAATCCCGCTGATGCTGGTGGTGATGTTTTCGGTAAGCGTGCTGGTGACGATGTTGATGACGCTGGTGCGCGATCATGCCAGCAAGGTGGAGCATCAGGCCCAGTCCATCGAAATGCTGCGTAACTGGAGCGATATCCTGCGCGATGCCACCGACGTACAGGACTGCGTAACGAAGCTGCAGGAATTGCTCGCCAGCGTGGCCAAGGCCAGCGTCACCGTGATGACGCTGCGGGCAGGCCGGCCGCAGGACGACGATCCCGACGATGCCCAGCTTGCGGGCGAAGCCGCCGTTGCCGAGTTGGACGGACTCTGGCAATGCCTGCGCGGCGGCCATACGCTGGGCGCGGTTGCCGGCCATCACCCGACGTTGCCGCACCTGTACCTGCCGTTGCGCGGCCGCGGCATGTCGTATGGCGCCGCGTTGGTGCGCACCGACGACGCCGGCACTGAAGTGCGTTCGCAGTTGCAGGCGCTGTGCGACCAGATGGGCGCGGCGCTGGAACGCCAGCATTGGCAGCGCCAGCAGCAGGAAGCCGACCAGATGGCGCGTGAGCAAACGCTGCGTACCACGCTGTTGACGGCGATCGCCCATGACTACCGCACGCCGCTGGCCACCATCATGGGAGCGGCGTCGTCGCTCGAACATCAGGATGCGCGTCTCAACCGCGAGCAGCGGCAGCAACTGGCGCATCGCATCGTCGAGGAATCGGTGCGGTTGCGGCAGATGACGGCCAACATCCTCGAACTGGTACGGCTCGATGCGCCGGGCGTGCAATTGCAGTGCGACTGGCAAAGCGCGGACGAGCTGGTCGAAAGCGTGGTGAAGCGCTGCCGCGAACCCCAGCGGTTGAAGCTGGAAGTGGCAAGCGCGCTGCCGCTGTTGTGGTGCGATGCGCTGCTGGTTTCGCAGTTGCTGGACAACCTGGTCGACAATGCCTGCAAGTACAGCACGCCGGGTTCGCCGATCCGGCTCAGCGTCGGTATCGATGGCAATGCCGTGGCGTTTCGCATCATCGACAAGGGTCCCGGCATTCCGGAAGAACTGCAGCAACTGGTATTCCAGCCGTTTCGCCAGGGCCAGGCGCTGGTGCTCGGCGGGCGCACCGGCGTCGGACTGGGATTGGCGCTGTGCCGCATCGTGGCGGCTGCGCACAATGGCGAGTTGACGCTGCAGTCGCTGTGGACCGGCACCTGTTTTGAATTCCGCCTGCCGCGCCGTGAGCCGCCGGCACAACCAGAACAAGAAGAAGCCGCCTGACCGGAGTCGCATCGATGAAACTGAACGTATTGCTGGTGGAGGATGACGCGGTACTGAGCCAGACCCTGCGCGAAGCGCTGGAACTGGAAGGTTATTACGTGTTCCCCGCCACCACGCTGGCCGCCGCGCGCAAACTGCTCAACGATCCTCCCGATGGCGCGCTCGATCTGGTGTTGCTCGATCTCGGCCTGCCCGACGGCGAAGGCAAGGTGCTGCTTGATCAACTGCGGCAGCCGGAAGGCATCCCGGTGCTGGTGATTTCGGCGCAAGGCTCCGAGCACAGCAAGGTGGGCCTGTTCGACGCCGGCGCCGACGATTACCTGGTCAAGCCGTTCAGTCTCAACGAACTGCTGGCGCGCATGCGCGCGGCGCTGCGGCATCGTGGCGTCGTCGGCAATCCGGGAGCCACGCATTATCATTTCGGCGACGTCACCATCGACCTGCGTGCATGGCGGGTGGAAAAGGGCGGCAATCAGGTACATCTGACTCCTACCGAGTTCAACCTGCTGGCGCGGCTGGTGCGCAGCGCCGGCCACGTGGTGACGCACAAGCAACTGCTGAACGACGTGTGGGGTTCGGAGTTCGGCGAACATACGCACTACCTGCGGCTTTACATGGCGCAACTGCGCGCCAAGCTGGAAGACGACCCGACCCGTCCCCAATTGCTGCACACCGAAACCGGCGTCGGTTACCTGTTGCAGCCGTCGTCCGACTGACGTCGAGGGAGTAGCTCTGTTTGTATCCAGACGGATATAATATCCGTTTGGATACATATAACCGGAGCCCTCCCGATGAAACACCCCTTGAGCAAACGCAGCCTGCTGTTGTTGGCAACCAACCTGTTGCCGGTACTGGCCGCGGCGCAGCAATCCGCCATCGAATCGATCACCGTCACCGCGCGTTTGCGCGAAGAAGACCAGGAAAAAATTCCGGTGTCGGTGTCGGCGGTCGACGGCAACCTGCTGGAGAGCACCTATACCGACAACACGCAGGGCATCACGCGCCTGGTGCCGAGCCTGGGCTACCAGTCGCCCAACCCGCGCAATACCACTTATACGATCCGCGGCCTCGGTGCCAGCGCGGTGGCGATCTCGCAGGCCAATGACGGGCTGGAGCCCGGCGTCGGTTTCTATGTCGATGGCGTCTATCACGGCCGGCCGGCGACGGCGGCGTTCGATTTCTCCGACCTCGAGCGGGTCGAAGTGCTGCGCGGGCCGCAGGGCACTTTGTTCGGCAAGAACACCACCGCCGGCGCCATCAACGTGGTGACGCGCGCGCCGACGTTCGATCATGAATTCAACGCCGAGCTCAGTCTGGGCGAACTCAATTACCAGCAAGTCAAACTGTCGGCCGGCGGCGGACTGTCGGACAGCGTGGCAGGCCGCATTTCGGTGATCGACACCCGCCGCGACGGCAACATCCACAACGTCAAGACCGGCGCCGACATGAACAACACCGACGTCGTGGCCGTGCGCGGCCAGCTGTTGTACAAGGTCAGCGATGCGCTGGAATGGCGGTTGAGCGGCGACTACAGCAAGATCGACGACAGCTGCTGCACGCAGGTCTATTACGGCGTCGGCGCCACGCTGAAGCCGCTCAACAAACAATACGCGGCGCTGGCGGCCGGCAAGAACTACGCGCCGCCCAGTCTCAATCCGTACGACCGCTTGACCGACATCGACGCCGCGCTCGGCGTCGATACCAGCGAAGGCGGCATTTCGTTGACGGGCGATCTGAAAACCGGCATCGGCAATTTCACCTCGATCAGCGCCTGGCGCTTCTGGAACTGGGACGCCGCCAACGACCGCGATTACATCGGCTTGCAGATCCAGACGCTGCAGCACATTCCGTCGCGGCAGGACCAATACAGCCAGGAGTTCCGGTTTGCGTCGAAACCGGGCGTGGTCGATTACGTTGCCGGCCTGTATTTCTTCACACAGCGGATTTCGGGCGAACCGATCACCGTCTATGGCCGCGATGCCACTTACTGGCTGCTGGGACCTTCGGCCTTGCCTGACAGCCTGCTCGACGGCTACGGCCAGGATGGCTACACCAAATTCACTTCCACCAGTTACGCGGGTTTCGGCGAAGTCACCTGGCACGTCAACGACAGGTTCGCGCTGACCGGCGGTTTGCGCTACACCAGCGAAAACAAGGACGGCAGCTACACGACCACGGTGTCGGGCGGCCTGAACACGTCGGTAACGACGCAGATCAACAGCAAGCTGTCGATCCTGCGGCCGCAGTCGTACGTGGCCAGCGTCGATGACAGCAGCCCCACCGGTCGCATCAACGCCAGCTACCAGTTCACCGACGATGTGATGGGCTATGCCGGTTATTCGCACGGCGAGAAATCGGGCGGCATCAACATGTCGGGCCTGCCGCTCGACGCTTCCAACAACCCTGCGTTGAACACCGCGGTGGTCAAGCCGGAAAAAAACACCACGTACGAACTCGGCATCAAGTCCCGCCTGTTCGACAACAAGGTGATGTTCAACGCCGACGTTTACCACACCGACGTCAAGGACTATCAGACCAACGTGGTCGATACCGGTCCGGGTGCGTTGCGCAGCTATCTTGCCAACATTCCGAAAGCACGCGTGCAGGGTGTCGAGCTTGATTTCGATGCGCTGTTGACTGAACACCTCTCGACGCGCATTGCGTATGCCTATACCGATGCCAAGTACATCTCGTACGTCAACGGCTCGTGCCCGCTCGACAAGATCGGCAGCAGCACCACGGTATGCGATCTCAGCGGGCAGCGATTCTCGGCACAGCCGAAGCAGACGCTATCGGTAGGCGGCGAATACCGTGTGCCGGTGACGCTGATGGACGTGGCCGGCGATCTGTGGGCGAGAGTGGACGTTGCAGCCCGCAGCAGCACCTACGGCGATGCCGCCGATTCGCAGGCGTTGCTGATCGGCGGTTACAGCGTGACCAACCTCAGCATCGGCTTCAAACAGAAGAACGGCCCGTGGGAAGGCGTGTTGTGGGCCCGCAACCTGTTCGACCGCAAGTACGTGCAGACCATGACGATCCAGTCCGGCAACTCCGGCCTGATCCTGGCGTTGCCGGGTGACGAAGAACTGATCGGCGCCACGCTGCGCGTCAGGTTCTGAAGTAAATGGGGTCAGAGCCCATTTGTTTTATTAAGAAAGCGCCGTCTCTTAACAAATGAAATGGGCTCTGACCCCATTTACGCTCACGGCGCCTGACAGGAAAAATTCTTCGCGTCGTTGATGTCGCCCTTGCCGCTGTACTGCGAGTGCTGCGGATAAGGGCACAGCGGCCGGCTCACGCCGGGCATGCTGCGGCCGGTTGAAGTCACGCTGGCCGGCGCCTGGTCTTTTTCGACCCAATCGACGATGGCGCTCAGCATGTCGAAGGTGTCGAGCGTGGCTTCGCCGCCTTGGCAGTGACCCATGCCGGGCACCATGAAGATGCGGCTCCACTTGTCCACTGTCTGCAAGCCGCCATTGGCTGCCGCCATGCGATCGTAGTAGGCCAGCGTATCCATGGGCGAGAACCACGGATCACTCATGCCGTGATAGAAAATCTGTTTGCCGCCATGGCCGGAGAATGAAGTGAGGTTCACCGACGTGCTGTTGGCAATGCGACGGTCGTCGGCTTCGGCGGCGATGAATTCGGCGTCGACATCCTGCGTCAGCATGGTGGCAACCGATACGCCTTCGGGCGGCGTTGAACCGCCGTTCAGCATGCCGCGCTGGAAGCCGCTGCTGTCGTCGATACCGGTGTCGAGCGGGAAGCGCGAATACACCTGCACGCCGCGGCTGTCTTTCGGCCCGGCGACAGCGACTGCCAATGCTTCCGCCTTGGCCGGGGCCAGGCAGTTGGCGGTTTCGCCGGCCTTGCACGCCAGCGAGCGCGCGTCGAATTTGCAGGCGGCGACGTTATGGATCAATCCATCCTTGGCGCCGTCGAGCGCGTCACACGCCTTCAGCAAGCCGTCGACGATGATCTTCTGTTCATCCTTGCTGTAGGCAGGCTGCAGCTTGCCGTCGGCACCCTTGGCAGCGACCTGGTTCCAGTGCACGTTCATCCAGCGCAGCGCCAGGTTGGACAGATCGGTGCGCATCGCCGGCGCGCCGGACACGATACCGTCGTACAACAGCGGGAAGCGCTGCGCCATGATCATGCCTTCGCGGCCGCCAGTGGAGCAGCCGACGAAATACGATTTGGCGATGACCTTCTTGTAGTACTCGGCCACCAGCGGCTTGGTAGCCTGCGTCACCCGCATGTTGCCGAGGAAATCGAAATTGAGCGCGGCCTCCTGATCGGCGAGGAAACTGCCGTCGAATACCTGGCCTTGGTGGCCGCTGTCGGTGCTGACCACGGCGAAGCCGCGCGTCAACCCGTTTTGACTGCCACTGGCCACCGCGCCGAGCGGTTCGCCAAGCGAGCCATTGAGACCACCACCACCCTGGAACAGATAGCGGCCGTTCCAGCTATCCGGCAGATTGACGGCGAAACGCAGCGCGTACGATTTGCCAT
>DATJXP010000205.1:0-4488 GCA_035500035.1 Candidatus Acidiferrum sp.
CGACCAGAAATTGTCGTCGGTCGAAGCGGCGACTACCGCCGTCGGCAACAACCCGTCCTTCAGCAGCCAGGAGCTCAGCACGCAGGTCGTGGTGTCTGATCAGTCCACCATTACACTCGGCGGTTTGATCCAGGAAGACAGGTCCGACAACAAATCCGGCATACCGCTGCTGCAGGATATTCCAGTGCTTGGTCGCGCGTTCTCGTACAACCAGCTGTCCAGCTCGCGCAAGGAATTGTTCGTGATCCTGCAACCGCAGATCGTCTATGGCGACGCACGCGATGCCGCCACTATTGCCGCGCTGCGCGAAAAATTCACCGAAGTAGACAAGCTGCTGCAAAAGGCCGGACTGTAATTTTCATTGGAGAGTGCACATGAACATCAAAAAGAAAAGGGGCTTTACGCTGATCGAACTGCTGGTGGTGCTGGCCATTCTCGGCATGCTCGCGGCATTGGTTGGCCCTGCCATCTTCAACAACCTGACCAAGGGCCAGAAGGCCACGGCGGCGTCGCAGATCAGCAACCTGGCGCAGGCGCTCGATGCGTACCGTCTCGATGTCGGCCGCTATCCGGAAACGCTGGATGGCCTGAGCAAGAACGACACCGGTCGCGATGCCTGGGCCGGCCCGTACCTGCGCGGCGAAATTCCGAAAGATCCGTGGGGCCACGACTACTTTTACAAGCGCGGCGACAAGGATTTCGTGCTGATGTCCTACGGCAAGGACGGCGCGCCCGGCGGTGAAGGTGATGACGCCGACATCGGTCGCTGAGCGTCGGCGCACGTCAATGTTCGATCCCGGCCAGCGCGGGTTCACGCTGCTGGAATTGATGGTGGTGTTGACCATCATCCTGATTGCGGCGGGCCTCATCATTCCCAACATGAGTACGCTCAGCAACAACGCTTTCGATGCCGACGTGCGCGATGCGGTCGCCGTGCTCAATTACACGCGCCGCCTCGCCATCGTCAATGGTTCGCCGCAGACCGCGCATTTTGTCGCGCTGGATCCGGCCGATGGCAGTTTCTCCGACAAGCAAAGCAAGGCGTTCGCCAAGCGCGGACCATCCGACTGGATCAACAGCCGTGTGAAGTTGTCGTTCCGCCAGGAGCTGAACCAGGACGCGCAGAAAAAGGAAAGCACCGACGTTACCTTCTTTCCACAGGGCGGCAGCACCGGCGGCGTGCTGGATTTCACCGAACAGGATTTCAGCGCGCACGTGCGCATCGATCCGCTGACCGGCCGCATCACCACCGCCTATCGCGGCGAAGAGCTGAAAAAAGAGGAGGAGCCCGATGCAAAGAAAAAGAAATAGCGGCTTCACCCTGCTGGAAGTGATGGTGGCGTTGACGATCGCCGCGGTGGCCCTGGGCAGCCTGTACAGCGTGATTGCCGGCAGCAAGCGATTGGCGTGGCGGGCCGAAACCGCGCTGGCGCATGCCGTGCAGGCGCGCAGCCATATCAACTACACCCAGCTCACCGACGAACAAGGCGAACTGGAAATCGATCTGGGCAGCGACAAAATGCAACTGACCAGCGGCGAAAAGCTCACCGAACCCAAGCGCAAGACCCGGGATACTTCGTTCGATCTGCGCAGCTACGAAATCAAGGACGAACACGGCGATCTCGTGGCCGAAGGCAGTTACTGGATACACCAGCAGTTGCCGGTCGGCGCCAATGGTGGCCAGAACGCCTTGGACACCGGGGCCGGCGGCGTTGGCGTTGGTGCTCCTGGTGGTTTGGGCGGACAAGGCAGAGGACGCGGCGGACGTAATGGCAATGGAGCCAATGGTGGCCGCAATTTTCCCGGTGGTGGCAACGGCAATTTTCCCGGCGGACGGTTTCCAGGCGGTAACGGCAACTTCCCTGGTGGCCGATTTCCGGGAGGCAATGGCAACTTTCCCGGCGGGCGCTTTCCGCAAGGCGGGGGCAATGGCTTTCCGCAGGGCAACTTCAATGGTCAGCAGGGGCCGAGAGGTTCGCAGTAATGAAGAAGTCGGCCGGGTTCACGCTGATCGAGCTGGTGGTGGCGATGACGCTGACCGCGCTGCTGCTGGGCATGCTCACGGTCGGACTTTACGGCGTCGTCAACGATTGGCAACGCGATGGCTCGGCGCTCGACACCACGCTGGATCGCACGCTGGTGGTGCTGCAGCTCGATCGTGCGTTGCAATCCGCGTTTCCGCACAGCTACATCGACACCAAGAAGCTGGGGCAGTATGTGTACTTTGAAGCGGACAAGAACAGCCTCAGCTTTGTGTCCACCGTATCGCCGCAGCGCAAGGCCGGCTTGACGGCGTGGTACCTGACCAGCGACGACAAGAAAGGCGTGCAGCTCAAGCAGACGCCGGCCTTTGCCGACGATCCGCGCCTGCGACTCGACGATCTCGACCCGGTGCCGCTGCTGCCCGAGTACACGGCGCAGTGGTCGTTCCTGCTGCAGAAGAATGCCGACACCAAGGAGTGGGTGCAGGAATGGAGCGGGCGCGATCACCAGAGCCTGCCGATCGCGGTGCATCTGACGCTGACGCCGCGCGAGAAAGGCGGCAGCAAACAAGTGCTGGAAATCCTGGCGCCGATCCGCGTGTGGCGCAATCCTTCATTGCAACCCATCGCACCGACGAACTGACATGCGGCAGCCAACGGCACAATTGCAGCGCGGCTCCGTGGTGATCATCACGCTGTGGACCATTACGCTGATGATCATCCTGGTGGCAGTGCTCGCGTCGCAGACGCGCTTGTCGGCGGAAGTGGCCTACGCGCACAAGCTGGAGCTCACCAACTTCGCGGCGCAACAGTCGGCGCTGAACCAGGCGGAAATGGAATTGATGATGGAGCGCATGCCGCTGCCGCCGGAACAACAACAAAGCAATGATGTCAGTGCCGCCAGCCTGAACCAGGCGCTGAAGACGCCGGCCTATCGTTACAACGGCCAAACGCTGAAGCTGGCGTATCCGCAGGCCGACAATATCGAAGTGCGCATCTGGGAACACGCCGGCAAGATCAACCTGCGCGAAATCAGCCCGCCGCATCTGCGCCAATTGCTGGAGAAAAAACTGGGTGGCCAAGGCAAAGCGGACACGGACAAGCTCGACATGCTGATGGATGCCTGGACCGACTGGAACGATCTCAACGACGGCGTAAGTCCGAAAGGCGCCGAGAAAGATTATTACCTGGGCTTGCCGACGCCCTATTTGCCCCGCAACGGCAAGCCTGAAACCGTCGAGGAAATTCTCAACATCAAGGGTTTTGCCGAGGTGTTTGCCGATGTCGATCTCGATGCCGCATTCACGCTCTACGGGCAGGACGAACTGGTCAATTTGAACGTAGCCACCGTCGAAGCGATGCGATTGTTGCCGGGACTCGACGACGACTCGATCGGCAAGATCCTGGCTTGGCGCAAGGATCACGAGTTCCAGGGCAATGGCGACGTGGCGCAGCTGGTTCCACCGGAAAAAATGAACGATCTGCGGCCGTGGATCAACAGTCGCAAAACCACCGGCTATTACACGATAATGATCTCGACCAAGCCGGAAGCCAAAGCCGACGGCGACGACAACAAGACCGACACCACCGCCAAGCCGGCCGACAAGGCCGCCGCCAAAAAGACTGCCACCGATGACAATACCCCGCCGCCGACGGCCTTTGCCGAAACCGTCTATGCGCCTTCACCGACCGACCGGCCGCAGGTGCTGAAAATCAATCCTTACCAACAGATTCCGCTGGACCCCGAACCGCTGGCAGCCGCAGCCGAGGCGAAGAAGTGATGTGGTTGCGACGCTTGCTGGCGCTTTACGCCGACAGTTTGCGCGTGCCGCTGGGCGCGCCGCTGCACCATGCCGCATTGTTGCGCATGCTGGCGCAGCGCGAATTGGCTGCGCGCACGTCGGGCACGCTGCTTGGCCGCTTGTGGCCCCTGTTGCAGCCGGCGCTGCAAGTGTTCGGGTTCTGGTTCATGTTCGCCGTCATTTTCGACATGCGCAATCAGCGTGCCGATTACCTGCAATACCTGCTGCTGGGCATGTTGCCCTGGCTTTGTTTCAGTGAAGTGCTGACGCGCAGCACCGGGCTGTTCCGCGAATTCAGCAGTCTGTTTGCGCGTACACCGTTCCCGCTGGAAGTACTACCCTCGGTGGTGCTGGTAATACCGGCGACGGTGTACACCGCGGTGCTGGTACTCACCTCGCTATGGCTGCTTGGGCCTGTTGCCGCGTTCAAAGCGCTGTGGGTGGTGCCATTGCTGTTGTTATGGGCGTTGCCGTTGATGTTGCTGTGTGCGGTGACAGGGTTGTTCGTGCGTGACTTCGGTCAGGTCCTGCCGTTCCTGCTGATGTTGCTGATGTATCTCACGCCCATCATGTACTTTCCCGACATGGTGCCGGCGCAAGTGCGCGACTGGTTGTGGCTGAATCCAATGGCGGACTGGATGACATTGGTTCATGCGGTGATCGCCGGCACGGCAATACCAGTAGCTGCACTATGGCGGCTCGGC
>DATJXP010000206.1:0-13363 GCA_035500035.1 Candidatus Acidiferrum sp.
GCAGCTTGTCGTTGTGATACACCGGCGACGTCTTCAACAGCTTGCCGTGTTCCTCCTTGCCCATATCCAACTCGCGCTTCTCGCTCATCGTCACGAAGTTGACGCCGCCGGTGGGGTTGGTAGCGCAGGCGGTGAGGGTCAGCGTGAGTAGAATCGTGGATGAGAAACGGAAAGTTTTCGGGAACATAGTTAAATCACGATTCGTGTTGAGCAGGACTCGCTCAAATTAGAGATGGAAATTGCTACTTAGTTCCGTGCGCAGCGAAAGGGTGATAAAGGTGCCGGACGTACTTTCGCGTGTGCAATTATCTTCACTCGTAACGCTATAGCTTGCCCTGTCGACTTTTATTCTCCATCGCCGGCCGAGGTATCCTCCGAATCTACATCATCATCATCGTTATAGTTAAACTCCACCTTGCTCTGTAAAACGATTTCATCCATCACGCGCTGTAAGCCACCAGCTTTAATCAAAGATTCAAAGGCGGCAACAAGGTCGTTTACGTTTATGATGTCTTCAACGGCCTTCATGTAGCTGTCAACCACGGCGTCAATTTTATATTTGGCCACTGCTTGCTTTCTAATTTCCACTCGAATGGACTCAGCACTTTCCGTCGACTTGACAATGAAGGTAATTGGAAACCTTTGAACTTTGTCTATATCAAGAAAGTATTTCCTAACGTCAATCGTTTCTGTAACTTGGAAAAATCTGCCAAGAGGGCGCATAACAAAATCGATGCCTCCGTCATTGGCATTTGTTCTGCCCGTTTTGTAAAGGGCAAGCGGCTCCGAAATCACTTCTTCCTTTGTCTTTCCAATCCAAACAATCTCACTTCCATATTTTGCTTTTAGAACAGCAAAGCTAACGATCTCGAAAACCCTTGCATCGACGTTTGGCTGGAGTTGTTGAATGACAAACTTGATCGCTTGGTCTGGATCGCTCTTCCCAAGTTCAGATATCTTTTTGCAGGCCTCAAGAAAGCCTTCAAAGGCTGCTCTCTTTGTTGCCACATAAGCATCAATTATGTCGATGATCGCCTTTGCGATATTGACGACCTTATCTTTGCCATTTTTCTCTCGGATTTTTACGATCAACAGGTCTTCTTGAATCCAGTAGCGTTGCGTTTCTACATCCCTGACGATCGGCGGAATTCCAACCGTTGGATAATATTTTTTGAACTCGTCGTTAAGTCGAGCGTTAAGGGCGTGATTCTGAAGCTTCGCGCCAAATGGTAATTCTCTCTGGCGAGTAAAAAGGTCAGAGAATCTGGCCCCCTCGTACTGCGCATACGGCCTTTTTTCGGACCCGTCAAAATAACCTTTCTTTATATAATCCTCGACCACCACATAAAGAGCGTAGTGATTCGCGAAAGCTCCTCTCGCCTTTGAGCCTCGGCTAGCGGCTCTGGTTTTCGTATTGAGGTAGCCAAGTAAAGGACTTGCATCGAAAACATCATGGCCATACTCACCAAAATGTGTTGTCAGTATCTTAAGTATCTCTTTAGTAAACGCGTGCTGATCCATTTCAAATTGCGCCATTAAATAAATCTTCCTGTTGTTTTTCTGTAGCGCCGCGAACTCCATTGAAGTTCTTGCGCACGTACGTTTTTTCAGGCGCCGTCAGCGATATGCCATTGAACTCACGACTTATACCAAGACGACGTATGCCTATCTTTATGTAGTCCTCTTGCGACTCAATTCCAATAGTTTTCCTGCCAAGACGCTGAGCAACAGCACAAGTGGTAAATGTGCCGCCAAACGGATCTAGCACCACATCTCCAGGATTGCTGCTGGCCTTAATGACGCGCTCAAGAAGCGCCTCCGGCTTCTGGCTGGGGTGTTCTTCATATTCGGGCATTCGATAACGAACCCTAGGAATGTACCAAGTATTTCCGGGTATTTTGGTGGTTTTGTATTGAGTAGGGACTTCCTTTCTATAATCAATCAATTTTCTTTTTGCGCCAGTTTTTGCCTCCACTTCGATATCGGTAGCGTTAAACGTGTAATTTTTCGAATCCTTGACGGCAAAAATAATTGGCTCATAAAGCGAACCAAAATACTTTTTGGCCTGAACGCCTGAGCTGTCGTAGTGCCATACGATTCTAGAGAGAATCTTTACTCTATCTCTTAGCCAAAGATCCAAGTACGGCATCGCCTGCGTACTCGTCATTACATACAGGCTTCCAGTTGGTTTTAGCTTCATAATGCAAAGCTGTAGCCACTGATAGCACCAATCAGCATAGTCCTTGTCAGAAGACCATGAATCTTTGAATGTTCCAAACTGCTTGCCAATGTTGTAAGGGGGATCAGCAAATATCAGATCAACCGTTTCATCAGGTATCTCATTTAAAACCTGTAAGGAATCGCCAAGAAGGATCGTCGCGTTATTGCCCGAATATTTCTTAAAAGGCTTCATGGCGTGTACTCGAATAAGAATCTTTTTCATTGTACGCTCAGACAAAAATTCATCCAACGAAGAGCGTAGTATTTCGTGATTGGTCTGAGTGTTATGCGAACGTCACAGAGGTAACCTCTGTCCATAATGACATTTATTTGAGCGACTGAGCCAGCCTCTCGCTAGTCTTTCGCTACGCGCTGATTCAACTCAACCACTCTTCCCAGCAATAAACTGCTTCAACTGATTCCCCAACCCACTGCAAGCACTCGCTTCCACCCGAGCGATCAGCGGAATCGGCACAATCAACGCCGGCATGTAACTCTGCCCGTTGGCATTGGTACTGATCGACCCCACTGACTCCAGCGTCGTCATATCCCACACTTCCGCCTCGAACTTGGAATCATCCTGCCAACTGCCGAAGCCAAAGCAGCCCGCGGCCGACGGCCCCACCGAGCACGTCATACCACCGGTATTGCCGCTGCGCTGCGTAGTCCCGTCCACCCACACGATGTAACCGATGTGGTAACTCTTGATGCGGTCGCGCGCCTGCTCGACGTCCATCAGTTGCTTCAGGTTGGCGGTGCGCATCGGTGCCGTGCGCGGCTCGAAGAACGGAAACAGCGCGTCGAGAAATTCTTTTTCGGGGATTACCTTGATGCCGTCGTGGCCGGCGCCGACGGAGGAGGCGACGCAATTGACGAAGGTGTCGGCGGTTTCGTAGTTGCTCTTTTCGCGGCGGCCGAGGATGACGATGCTTTCGTCGGTCTTGAGGCCGGTGGCAGCCTGGCGGAACTGGTCGATGCGCGTGGTGGTGCAGCCGCCCATGACGAGCAGCGCGGCGCAAGCAAACAATGTAAGAAGATGTTTGATCATCGATCGAACTCCTTCGCCTACTATATCAAGCCGTCATCAAGCCGTCGGCTATGGGCGCTGCCTCGACTGCAGCCAGTCCTTGACGTCGGGCACCTTGGCGAAGCCGAGCGTGAAATTGGCGGCCAGGTCGCGCATCGCCACCGTGCCTGCGCTCTTGATACCGGTTACCACGCCTTTCTCTTCTTCCGGCGATTTACCGTACGCCGTCATCGCCCAGTCGGCAATACGTTCTCCGCCGGGCTTGGTCAGGCGGATGTCGTACTTGAGCCAGATTTCGTACGACTTGAGCCGGGTCTTCTGCGGCAGGCCGAGTTGAAAGTCGGTCAGCGTCGGGATCAGTACCGCGTCGATCCCGGCTTGGGTCGCTGCCTGCTCCGGCGAGTCCAGCATCACCACGCTCTTGAACATCGACGGCAACACGGTGTTGAACAGCTTTACCTGGGCCGCGCCGCTCTGCACCACGTACTTGTCCTTGCCTTCGCTCTCGTCTGCCACTTCGGTGTAGCTGTGGTTGCGCAACTGTGGCGGGTAGTACACGCCGATGGCGAGCGGCAGTTTGCGCGCCAGCGGCACCGGGTAGTTGCCGCCGATCACGATGTTGGTGGTGGTGGCGCAGCCGGCCAGCGTCAGTAGCAACAACAAGGCTGGCAGGTGGCGGAACATCGACAGCAAGGCTCGCGGCAAGTCACGGGAACACGCCGCTATGGTAAACCGCTTTGCCGGAGAGAAAGATTAAATTTAGTAAAACTCGTTGAGGCCGACGAAGGTGCCGCCGTTCTGGCGTGCCAGCTGTCGCATCAGGTTGGCGAACCGTCGGCCGGTGGTCTGGTAGCGCACCGGTTGCGAGAACTGGGTCGGAAAGCCGATGCCGTGGATGCGTACCATGCGGGTGCCGTCGCTGCCGGCGCGGTTGATGCGGTTGACGGTGTCGAGCACTTCCTGCGACGACTCGTCTTCGAAGTCGTCGCCCATCACATAGACGCTGATCTTCTTGTCCGGCGCGTAGAACTCGTGGATCGCGGTCAGGATGCCCGGCACCGGGTTGCTGCGGCAGAACGGGTTCCACGTGCGCAGCCTTCCGAGAATGGCCTGGCGCCGCGCCGGACTGTCTTCGATCCACTGGCCGCGGTACGAGCTGAACATGTATTCGCCTTCGCAGTTCAGCACCTGGATGCCCTTCAGCGACGGATACACGTTCAGCGTCTGCGTCACCACTTCCATCAGCTTGTTCCAGGCGTAGTTGAACATCGAGCCGGAGGTGTCGATCACGAAGATCACGTACTCGCTGTCCACCGGCACGCCACCGATCGAATCCGACTTGGCCGACTGCTGCATGCGGGCCTGCAAGCGCTTCATCTCGTCGGTCAGCGATTGCCGCGCCAGCGCCAGCTTGCCGGCTTCAGTGTCGGTGCTCATCGCTTCCGTGCTGCGGTTCTGCAGTTTGCGCTGCACGTCTTGCAGCTCGCTCTGCATGCGGGCGATGCGGATGTCGTAGTCCGACAGCTGTTCCTGCTTGGCGTTGAGGTCGCGGTTGAGGATGTTGGTTTCGCCGCGCAGCGCGAACAGTTGCTTCTGCATGTCGAGCACGCGGCCGGCATTCGGCCGGTCCGACACTTCGAGCGCGGCGTCCTTGGTATTGTTGAGCGCACTCTTCGACAGCAGCATCAGCAAAATCACGGCACCGAAGCCACAGCACATGATGTCGAGGAACGACATGGTGAAGGCATCGGCTTCTCTGCGCATTCTGGCCATGGCTGTTCTCCTAAGGCCAGTCGCTCGACGGCGTCATGAACGAGCCGCGCGTGTTGATGGCCAGCAGCCAGAAATAGGCGGATGCCATCGGGTCGCCCTCGAGCGGCTCGAGGATGGTGTTGACCGGAATGCCCTGCGGCAATTCCGCCACCGCGTGTTCGAAAATGCGTTCGCGTTCTTCGCCGCTGACGAAACCCTTGCCGTTGTTGTGGCTGTCGATGGTTGGCAGGCCGTCGGTGATCAGGTAGATGTTGTCCGGCGGCGGGCTCAACTTTCTGACGGTGGCGAATACTGCTTCCATGTTGGTGCCTTCGACCGGCACCGTGTTCTTGATGGTTTCGACCGCCTTGTTGAGCTGGTCCTTGTCGGCGACTTCGAGCCACTTGCCTTCGCTGCCGGGAATCACCGCATGCACGTCCTTGTTGAAGGCGTAGATCTGGTACTGGCTCGGCGGCGGCAGCCGCGCGGTGAGCCAGTCGATGGTCTTGCGCACTTGCGTCCACTTCGGCGACTTCAGCTTGTCGGCGTCGCTCATGTTGCGGCGGCGGATAATGTTGACGATGGTGTTGTCGAGCATCGACGCCGAGGTATCGACCAGGATCAGGATGCGATTGCCGCCGAGGATGAGGCCGGTCAGGTACTGGCGGTTGCCGTCGCCGATGAACGAGCGGATGTTGTTGCCGGATTTTTTGGCTTCTTCGTCCTTCAGCTTTTCCAACTGCGATTGCAGCGAGTTGATCTCGGTCTTCAGCTTGAGCACGGTGTCGCTCTTGTTGGTGGTGTCGAGTTCGCGCGTCGCCAGTTCGGCTTTCAGCGGGTCGAGCTGGTCCTGAATGCGCGAGGCCAGGCCCTTGGCGGTGGCCAACTGGTTGTCGACATCGTTCAGCGTGTTGCGCGCGCGCACCAGGTTCTCCTTGCCGTTCTTCACCTCTTCGTCGAGCAGGCTGACTTCGCCGACGAGACCTTCGGTGACTGGCGGCGGACCGACATCGACGTTGTGCTTCATGATCATGAACAGCAGGATCACCGCGCCGAAACCGCACGAGATCACGTCGAGGAACGACATCGTGATCGGGTCGATGGAGCGGCGCTTGCGGGCCATTACGCCGCTTCCACGATGATCAGTTGCAGTTCGACGGCGGCGGCGAACTGCACGCTGTCGCCGGCGACGAGAAACTGGCCGTCAACGGCCGGCTTGCCGTTGCACCACACGGTGGCCGCGTTGTGCAGTTCCAGTTGCACGCCGCGCGGCGTGCGCAGCAGCGAGAAACCGTCGGCGGCGCTGCCGACCGGCAACAAGCGCGCGCATTCGACGCCGGCCGGCAATTTGCCGATGCCGAGCCGGCCCGGCGGCAGCGCGTGCGCTTTGTGCTGTACCAGCACGTGCGTCGGCGTTTTCGCCTGCAATGCGGTCGTAACCTTCGCCGGCGTGTTGGTGACCGGCAATTTGGAAATGAACTGCAAACCATCGGCCGGACGGCGTATCGCATCCAGATAGAGGTAGCAGCTCTCGGCGACGAGTTCGTCGTCGAGCGCGACCAGGCCGGGAATCGCCCGCGTCAAACCGGGCAAGCCGACCTGGCTGGTGGCGATGTGCAGCACCGACTCCGGATGCCGCAACTGCGCCAGCTCGGCGTTGATGCGGGCAAACACCGGTTGGCTGCGCTGTTCGAATTGTTCGCGCGTCACCATGGCTTGATGCACGGTGCCTTTCAGGTTGATCTCCAGCATCAGGTCCTGACTTTGCGCGATTGCGGCGAGCCAGCGCGGCAGCTGGTCGGCCAAGTATTGTTCGGCTTCGGCATTGCGCTGCGGATCGAAACGGCTCTGCCGCACGAACTCGCCGGCGATCAGGTTCAGCCACGCATCGCGCAGCGCCAGCAAACCGGCAAACGGCACCTGCACCACGCGATCGCGCACCAGGTGGCCATCCATGCGCACGTGGCGGCTCAGCACGGCCTGGTGCAATTGCAGATCGATGACGATGGTGTCGGCCTCGCTGCCGGCCGCAGCCAGCAGCAGCGCGTGATCGACCAACCCGACGGCGGCGAAATCGCACTGTTTGATCAAGCCCAGCAATATCGCCAGCTGCGCACGCGTGTACGACGGCGGCACCGCGATCACGGCGCCATCGACCGGCTTGTGTTCGTGCACCAGGCTTTGCAGGTGCGCATAGGCCATGTCGGCGGTGTGGCGGAAATGCTTGTTCTTGACCGGCAGCGGGTCCATGCCGAGCTGGGTCCAGAAATGGTTGTAGCTGAGCTGCGGATGCAAATGCGACTGGGCCAGCGCGTCGTCGCCGAACACTGGCTGGCCGCTGGCGACGCTGATGACGCCGGGGCTGCGTTTGAGCAGGCCTTCGCGGTTGCGCAGCGCCAGGTGGCGGTCTTGCAGCTCGATGATCAACGGATACACGTAAGCGGAACTCAGATGTCGGTGGGGAAGGCCACCGATTTGTCGGCGGAGATTTGTTCGGATGGCACGAAGGCTTCGGTGCTGACGCTGCCCGGCTTGTCGATTTTCGGCACGCGCTTGTCGTCGAGCGACACTGGCGTCGGCGCTTTCGCCGTGTCGGCGGGTTTATCGGTTGCCGTTGCAGGTTTGGTAACGGGCGCGGCAGGCGGCGCATCCGCTGCCTGCGTTGCAGCGAAAGGCAGCAGTACAAGAACGAACATGAGTGTCAGTCGTTTCATGTCAGTCTCCCAGGTAGCGCGCAATGCGGAAGCCGAGATCGTCGCGCGTGGCGTTGCCGAAATCGCGGAACGACAAGCGCAATTCCGTCACCGAGCCATGCGCCCAGCTCGAACCGCGGATCACGTGATAGGTGCCGTTGTCAGGGCCGACCGGATCGGTTTCGACGCTGCTGCCGGTGGTACCCGTGGTGCCGTAGTAGTCGTTGACCCATTCCGCCACGTTGCCGCCCATATCGTAGAAGCCGTTGGCGTTGGGAGCAAAGCTGGCGACCGGCGCGGTGACGATGTAGCCGTCGTTGTAGTTGGACAGCACGCGGCCGAGGATGTTGCCGGCCGAGATGTCGGCGAAGTTGCCGAAGTTGTCCGGCGGTGGCAGTTCGGCGCCCCACGGGAACCGCAGCAGGCTGTTGGGGTCGCCGTTGACGCGCGCCGCCCATTCCCACTCGGCTTCGAGCGGCAGGCGATAGCCCTTGCTGTCGCGGTTGATGCCGACGATCTTGCTGCCTTCGACGCGATAAAACGGTTGCAGATGTTCCTGTTCGCTGAGCCAGTTGCAGTAGCGCACGGCTTCTTCCCAGCCGACGCGCACCACCGGCTGCGTTGGATTGCTGAGCGTGTGGCCCTGCATCGCGCCCGACGAGTGCTTGGCGTCGAACTTGGCGTATTGCTCGTTGGTTACTTCGGTCAGCGACATATAGAACGGTTTGGTCAGCGCCACGTTGCGTATCACTTCGTTGGCCTGACGGCCGGCTTCGCGGCGCGACGCGCCCATCACGAAATTGCCGGGCTTGATCAGCTTCAGCTTCTGGCCGTTGATGGTGGTGATCTCCGGCTTGATCGATTCCTGCTTCTGCTGCTCGAGCGTTTTCAGCGTGACATTCAACTGCTGATCCATGCCGGGCCGCGAGATGAACGTGGAGGAGTAGGGCACGTAGCCGTCGCGTTTGATCTCGATGGTCTGGCTCGCCGCCAGCAGTTGCAGCGACTGGTTGGCCTTGCCCTTCGACACGCCGTTGACGAACAGTTCGGCGTCGGCCGGCGTCGCCTTGATGGTGACGTTGCTGAGTATCGGTTCGAGCGTGACGTTGACGTTGCCTTCTTCGGCCGGATTGATGTGGATCTGTTGCTTGGCTTCCTGGTAGCCGTTGACGAACAACGTGGCCTGGTGATTGACGCTCGGCGTCACCGTCACTTCGACCGGCGTCACGCCCTTGTACACGCCGTCTATCGTCACCGCGGCGCCGCTCGGCGTCGATTTGATCATCACGAGTCCGTTGGCAGGTTCCAGCTTGATGTCGGGCAGCGTCTGGTTGACGCGCGCGACTACCGTCAGGTGATTGGTCCACGCCTTGTGCGCGGCCAGTTTGACGACGACTTCGTGTTCGCCCTTGACGATCTGCGCCGTCAGCGGCGTCTTGCCGACGTCCTCGCCATCGACGGTGACGGTAGCGCCGACCGGATTGGTGTTGAAGGCGATGTCGGCCCACGCCGGCACCAGCTGCAGCGACAACGACTGTTGCTGCGCGCGGCCCTTGATCTTCACTTCGCTGTCGAGGTCTTCGTAACGCGCGGCCTTCACCAGCAACTGGTGATCGCCGGCGGCAAGTTCGAGCTGGTGCATCGGCGTGACGCCGGCCCGCTTGCCATCGACGCTGACTTCGGCACCGGTGACGTTGCCGGTGTCGAGATCTAGCAGGCCAGGCAGCGGCTCCATCGCAATGGTGAAGGTTTGCGCCGCCTTGTCGGTAATGGTGAAGGTGCCGGTGTAATCGCGGTAGCCGAGCGACGTGGTGGTGACGGTGACGTCACCCTGGCGGATCAGGAAGCGGGTGCCGAGCCGCACCGACAACGCGCCGGAGACGTTGAGCGAATCGGCTTTCGGCAACACTTCGAAGCTGACCGAGCGCGCGGTCAGCACGAACCAGCTGATGGCGATGAACACCGCCAGCACGGCGGCGATGACGACATGCGTAGTCGTGAACGGCAACTTGAATTGTTGCTGCTCGGCCGCGAGCGGCGCGAAGTCCACCGGCACGATGGCGTCGTCATCGTCGTGGCTGCCTTGATTGCGTTGTTGGTCGTTCATGTCAAATCGCTTCGCTGCAGCTGACGGTGACTACCGGCGCCTGGCCGTCGATGGCGACGGTGAATTCCTTGCGCACGTCGCGGTAACCCTGGCGGCTGCCGACTGCGGTATAGGTGCCGGGTGTCAGGTTGACGGTCTTGCTGCTGAACTGGCCGAGGTCGCCGACTTTATAGAGCGTCACGCTGGTGCGGCCATCCGATTGCAGCGAGACGGTGGCAGGCACACGGATCTGTTCGAGCAACTTGCGCACTGCCGTCAGCTGGCCTTGCAGTTTGCCACCGGGATTCTGAATGCGCGCTGCATCGCCCATCACTTGCGTGGTCTGCGCGAACACGCCTTGATCGGCCAGGCGCAGCGGTTCCTTGATGACGCCGGCCAGGAACTGATCGAGATTATTGCGGCCGTTGGTGCGCTTCTGGCCTTCCTGCGCGACGACGAGGTTGGGGTCTATCGCCAGCGCGGCATTCCACGCGGTGAGCGCTTCCTGCCAGTTTTCCGCGGCTTCTTTCTGTTTGGCGTTGGCGATGTGCACGTTGATCGCGCTGGTGCTTTGCTGATCCTGCGCCTGTTGCAGCGCGGCCTTGACGTCGTTGGTGCCGGGCTTGATGGTGTCAGCCTGATGAAACGCTTCCTGCGCCTTGTCGGCCTGACCGGCTTGCAGCGCGGCGAATCCGCGCGACATCGCCGCGGCGAAATTGCGATCGACGATGGCAGTGTTGATGCGCGCGATTGCCTTGGGTGCGTCGGCGTTGGCCTTGTCGAGCGCCAGTGCTTGCTGGTACTTGTCGCGCGCGGCTTCGAGATTGTTGGCTTCCAGCGCACGCGCATCGCGCAGCAACGCCAGCACGTCCTTCAGTACGCGCGAGCGGGCGGCCATCGTCGCTGCTTCGCTGCTGCCGGAGTTGAGCGCGGCGGCGAGCGAGAACGCTTTTTCCGCCTCGTCGGCATTGCCGGCCTGGAACGCGGCCTGCCCTTGCTGCATCAGCGAGGCGTACTGGCCTTGTTCGCCGTCTTGCAGTTTCTGCATTGCGCGGGTGGCGGTTTCGTACAGACGATTGGCGTCTTCGTAGTGACCGTTGGCATAGACTTCGTCGCCTTTCTTCGCGGTGGCCACCGCGTCGTCGAACGGGGCACCGGCCCAGCGTTTGACATCTTTCTGTTCGAGCGCGGTCTGCAGCGCCAGCAGCGATTGCAGCGTTTGTTGTGCTTGCTCGCGTTGTTTCATGCGCTGCGCTTCTTCGTACGGCGTGGCGGCGGCACCGGTGGGAGCAGCAGGAGCGGCAACAGGTGCTGCCGGTGTTGCGCTGGCTGCCGCGGCATTGGTGGCGGCGCGTTCGCTCATGTATTTCGGCAGCATGAAGATCACCGCGCCCACCAGCAGGACCAATACGCCAAGGATCGCCCACAGCAAACGGTTGGTACTGTTCTGCACCTGGCGCAGTTGGCGTTGCTCCGCCATGCCGAGCACGGGTGTCGGCGCGGCGGCGGTGCCGTCAGGAGTGTTGGATTGCGGGGCGTCGGTCATGAGTGTCTTGTTCTATTTGGTGGCAGCGGGAGGTGCGGCGGGCGCGGCGCCGGTTTCGTTGGCGTACAGATCGGCCAGCATCTGTTTCCATTTGCCGTACTGTTCATCGACGGTGCCGGTCAGCGTCACCACTTTTTCGCCGAGCTCGATGGTGTGCGGCGCGATGGCGCCGCCGATCGAATTGCCTAATTCAGCCAGTGACTCTACCTGCATCTGCGCTTCGTCGCGCTTGGAGAAGGCGTCCTTGACCAGGTAGCCGCCGCCGAGCAGTCCGCCGTAAACGGCAGCAGTGGACGCATTGCTGCTGCCTTGCGTGGCGGCAAGACCGCCGACGATGGCGGCGATGCCGAGCACCATGTTGCGGGTCGAGGCCTCGTGCAGCTGGTCGTACTTCATCACTTCGTCGTAGCTCTTGCGGCGGAAGTCGGTGTAGGGGCCGCGCATGCGACCGGCGAAATTGGTGTAGTGATCCTGCAGCGCATCGACGAAGGCGTAATCGCGTTCGCGGATCGCATCGAGCCGCACCAAGAGCGGATCGTCATTGGCCGGCAGACGTTTGACCGTCAGCAAGCCCTGACGATCTTTATCGACGTACGAGTCGAACACCTGCGGCGCAAACCGGCGCGCGAACTGCAACTTCGACAGCGTGCGCAGATTCAGCAGGTCGGCGCTTTTCAGGTTTTTCTGGCGGTAAGCGAGGATGTCGTTGGCGATGCGGTTGTACAAACCCTGGAACGGATCGTCGTTGCGGTTGTTGCGCGAGTCGTAGCTGTACTTGCTGACGGTCTCCTTGTACTCCTTGTCGAACCACAACTTGCCCGACACATCGCTGACTTTCACCTTGACCCGCATGGTTTCGCCGTCGCTCTGGATGATGGTGCCGTGCACGGCGACGTCGGTGTACGACAGATCGTTGGGATTGACGCGCACCACGCCCCAGTTGCCGGTGCCTTGCAGCGTTTGCGCCAGTTGATACGACACGAACTGCGTTTCGGCCATGCGCACGTCGCCGAAGGTCAGTTCCTTGCGGTTGGACGGAATGTCGTCGAGGCCGGGTTCAAATATGCCGACGCCGACGTCGAGCAGTTCGGCTTCGGGAATCTTCGCGGTTTCGATGACGGTGGGCGTCAGCGTGGTGGTCTTCACCGTTTCGGTGTTGCAGGCGGCGAGCGCGAGCAGCAGCGACGACAAGCCGAGCAGCTTGACGACACGGTGCAGCAAGCTGCGCACTGGCGATTGCGGAAGCATCAATGTTTGAGACCGGTGTACTTGCGATACTCGTCCCAGAGCTTGTCGCGCAACGCCGGATCCGGTTCGTGCACCGCGGCCTCGCGCAACTGCCGCGCCACGACGTCGTCATCGTTGCCGGGCGGAATGTCGGCCGGCGGCGCAAAATACGGTTGGTTCGAGAAATTGTAATCACCTTGGCGCGCCGGGCCGCCGGTGGGGCCAGTGCCGACGCCGCTGGAAGTAGACTGCGTAGTGGCGACGACATCGCCGCCGCCATTGCCGTTGCCGCTGATCACACGGCCATTGGCTTGCGCGGCGCGGCCACCCAGGCCGCCGCCGGTGCCGTCATCACTGGTGCCATCTTTGCCGCCCTTGCCACCGCCACCCTTGCTGCCCATGGTGGTAGTGCCCATGACGCCGCTGCCGGCTTCGTTGGCCTTGGCGACCGCGCGTTCGCGCTCGCTCAGAATCACGCCGTCGAACGCGGCATAGCTGGCGTTGAGCTGGGCATCGAGCGCGGCGCGGCGTTCGGCCGCCGTCATCGGGCCGCCGCCGGGAGTGCCGAGATTGGCGAACGGATCGTTGCCGTCGCCGCCACCACCGCCGCCACCAGAAGGCGGAGCACCACCGCCGATACCGCCAATAGCGCCGCCGGCACTGTTCGCACCATTGCGTCCGCCGCCGCCACCAGCACCTTGGGCACCGGGATTTCCGGCCTGACCACCACCGTTGGCACCGCCGCCGCCGGCCATGGCGCCAGCACCACCCGCAGCACCGCCGCCGTTTTTCGGACCGCCCGCGCCGTTGCT
>DATJXP010000207.1:0-8701 GCA_035500035.1 Candidatus Acidiferrum sp.
CGCCACTCACATCAATCGCGGCATCGTCGAAATCGCACTCGAGAAATACCAGGATGCGCTCGCCGACTTCAACCAGGCGCAGGAACTGGTGCCGCATTTGCCGGAGGCCTACATCAGCCGCGGCAACCTGTGGTTCCTGGCGGAAAAGTTCCAGCGCGCCGCCGACGAATACACGCAGGCGATGCAGATGGACTATAGCCGTCCGCAGATCGTCTTCTACAATCGCGGCCTCGCGCGCAAACAGCTCGGCGACGTGCCGGCGGCAACAGCCGACTTCCGCGAGGCGTTGAAACTCGATCCTGCGTTCAAGCAGGCCGCCGAGCAATTGCAACGCCTGACCGACAAACCCGCACCATGACTACAGCAGTATCCGCATGACGCTCGGCGTTCTTGTCAGCCTCTACTTGTTGGCCACGCTCGCGCTCGGGCTGGTTGCCACGCGCCTGGTCAGCGGCGTCGGCGACTTCTTCTCCGCCAACCGCAAACTGCCGTTGATGCTGAGTTCGTTCGACCTGTTCGCGTTGTGGTTCGGTTCGGAAACCGTGTTCGGCGCCAGCTCCGAGTTCATCAAGCGTGGCCTGCTCGGCGTCATCGAAGATCCGTTCGGTGCCACGTTGTGCCTGCTGCTGTTCGGCCTGTTCCTCGCACGCCCGCTGTACCGGCAGAACCTGCTGACGCTCGGCGACCTGTTCCGCAAGGCCTACGGCCCGCACACCGAATACCTGTCGGCGCTGTTCATGATTCTTACCTTCATCACCTACATCGCCGGCCAATTGCTGGCGCTGTCGATTTTGTTCAAAACCATTTTCGGGCTCGATCCCGCTTACGGTCTGATGCTTGGCGCCACCATCGTCACGCTGTACACCGCCGGCGGCGGCATGTGGGCGGTGTCGCTGACCGACTTCGTGCAAAGCATCGTCATCATGATCGGCATGGTGACGATCTGCGTGTTCCTGTCGCTGCAAACCGATTTCTCGCGGCTGTGGGTGCCGCCGCGCCCGGGATTTTTCGACTTTTTCCCCAGCGACAGCAACGGCGTGCACTGGTCCGAGTACTGCTCGGCCTGGTTGACGCTCGGACTCGGCTCGCTGGCGTCGCAGGACATCTTCCAGCGCGCCAACGCCTCCAGCTCGGAACAGGTGGCGGTACGTTCGACTTTCGTCGGCGCCGGACTCTACTTCGGATTCGCGCTGCTGCCGTTGTTGATGGCGCTGATGGTGTTCCAGCTGGAACCGCAACTGCTGGAAGGCGATCAGCAGGACACGCTGATCCAACTGGTTACTGCGCGTACGCCGCTGTGGCTGCAGGGCGTGTTCTTCGGCGCACTGCTGTCGGCGGTGTTCAGCACTTGCAGCGGCGCGCTGCTGGCGCCGTCGTCGATCATGGCGGAAAACCTGGTCAAGCCGCTGTTGGGCGACAACGAAAGCCAACTGCTGAAATCGTCGCGCTGGTGCGTGGTGTTGATGGCGGTGATCGCCACCGCGACGGCGTTTGCATCCGACAGCATCTACGAGTTGGTAGGACAATCATCGGCGCTGGGTGCGGTCTCCATCCTGGTGCCGATGCTGTTCGCGTTGTTCGGCAAACAGCCGTCGGCGCGCGGCGCGTTGCTGTCGATGACGGCCGGCCTCGCCGTTTACCTGGTGTGCGAATTTGCGGTGAAGGAGTTTCCGGTACCGGCGATGTTCATGGGCATTCTCGCCTCGCTGGCCGGCATGCTGCTCGGCAACGCCATGCAGGGCGCTGCCCGTACTGCCGGCTAAACCACGACGATGCGCGAGCCGCCTTCGCGCCGCGCCTGGGCCAGGTTGTTGGCGGCCAGCGCGATCAGCTCGGCAGGCGAACCACCCTGGTAAACGCCGATGCCGACGCTGATCGAGAAGCGCACGTGGTTGCCCTGGTGCACGAAATCCTGCGCCGCGCACGCAGCCACCAGACGTTCCGCCAGCGCCTTGGCGCCCTCCTCCGTGGTGGCCGGCAACAACACCAGGTAGCGGGCATCGTCCCAGGTGCCCGGCACATCCGGCTCGCGCAGGTGCCGGTGCAACAGGCCGGCCAGCCATTGATGCGTCATGTGCGCAAACTTCACGCCGTAACGGGCAGTGTGCACGCGCAGATAATCCGGCTCGACGAACATCACGCAGAACGGCGACGGATAACGCTTGATGCGCGCCAGCTCCGCCACCAGCAAGCGTTCCAGCAGGCGGCGGTTGGCTAGGTTGGTGACGAGATCGCCGTAGATCAACTGATTGAGATCGTCGATGCTGACCAGCAAGTCGCGCTCGGCGCGCACGCGGAAGAATTCGAACACCACCGCCAGCGCGCTGACGATGACGTAGATCGCCATGATCCTGGCGAACAGCACCGGCGCGTAACGCGTGGTATCGAAACCGAAGGCGCCGGCGTAGAACACCAGCGTACACAGCAGCAAGGTCACCACCGAGGTGATGCCCAGCCGCAACCCCTGCAGGAAGATCGCCACCAGCGGAAAGATGAAGTAGTACAACGGCCCGGTGTTGTCGGTGCCGCCGGTGTAGAACAGATACAGGGACAGCAGGAACATCAGCAAGGTCAGCAGATGCTTGGCATAGCCGTAACTGCGCGAGAACCAGGCGGTGATGTACACCGAGAAAGTAGCGACGGCAAAACCGAAGATGACGCTGGCAAAGCGCAGGTCGCCGCGATACAGCGCCGCCAGGCCGAACAGCATCAGGAAGGCGATGGCGACCGCGCTGTAGAGTCCGCACAGCAGGAAGTGGTTGTACTCGCGATCCTTCAGGCTGGCGTTGAGCCGTTCCTGAATCGGTGCGGGTATGGTCCAAAGCGGCTCTGTCGAAATTTCCAGATCTTTGTCGACCACACGTGACTCACAGGTAGCTCCGGGCGGGTGGAGCGTAGTGCCGGATCGGCGCGAGCCCGGTGAACTGCCGCCGATGCGGACGGCAGCATAATCAAAAAAGCCGCTGAAAACACGGCTTTTCACGCGGTTTCAGTTGATGTCAATCCGATGCCACACGCGGGGAAAATGCGTTTTCAGCCGGTTTTTGCCGTAGCGAACGTGTTATGGAACACCCAACCGCTGGCCACTACCACCAGTGTCAAAACCGCCAGAATATCGCTGTAGACAAACGCCACCGGGTTGCCCGACACCAGCAACAAGCCCTTGTCGAGCCACTGACCGTCAAGAATCCGCCCTACCAGCAAGGTGCCGAGCGCGCCGGCGACGACGCTGATCAGATTGAAGATGCCCATGCCGATGCCGCTCTGCTCAGGCGGCAAAGTTTGCGACACCGAATTGACCATCGCGGTCTGGAACATGGTGAAGCCGACGTAGTTGGCCAGCATCGCCACCATCACCACGAACGGACTCAACGCCAGCAGCGCCGACATCGCCACCATGCTGAACGCCAGCAGCGCAATGCCAATGATGGCAACGAACGGATTGCCATGCTTGTCGGCCATTGCACCGGCCTTCGGCCCCATGAACACCGAACTGATCGCACCGGGGAACAGCAACAAACCGATCTGTGACGTCGTCAGGCCATGCACGTGCGTCAGCATCAACGGGATCAGGAAGAACACGCCAAGCGCCACCGAGAATGCCGTCATGCCGACGATGATGCCGTTGCGATAATGACGACCCGCAAACAACGAGGCATCGATGAACGGATGCTCGGCGTGACGCAGCCACAACACCATCGCGACCGCGGCGACGACGAGCGACGCCAACATCCATGTCTGCATCAGGTTCAAGTACAGCACGAGCAAGCCGACCACCAGCGCCACCAGCACGGCACCGATCACATCCACTTTGCCCCGTACGATTGCTTCCTGCGGCAAGTAGCGGCGCAACATCGGCAACGCCGCCAGCGTCGGCAGCGGAATCACGAACAGCCATGCCCAGTGGAAATTGGCCGACACGAAACCGCCGATCACCGGACCGATGCCGATGCTGACCGAGATGATCGACGTGATGAAGCCGAACACCTTGCCGCGCCCGTGTTCCGGCACGTGGCGGGCGATGATGACGAAGATCAGCGCCGGAATCGCCGACGCGCCCATCGCCTGCAGCCCGCGCGCCAGCACCACCAGCACGTAGCTGTGCTGGCCGAAGAAGCCGATCGTGGAGGCGATGCAGTACAGCCAGGTGCCAAACTCGATCAGCTTGCGCAGCGAATACAGGTCGGCCAGCTTGCCGTAGATCACCGAGCCGATGCCGAAGAACACCAGGAACATCGTCATCACCCAGCTCACCGTGGCGGCATTGAGCGAAAACTCTTCGGCGATCTTCGGCGTCGATACGTTGAACATGGTTTCGTTCAACACCGCAAAGAAAATGAGATACGTCAGCCAGAAAACCAGCGACTTCGTGTTGGCTTGTTCTTGCATCGAAAGTTCCAAAAAGAAACCGGGCCATACGGCCCGGTTCCAGCTATAGCAGATGACCTTATCTTATCAGGCCTGCGGCATCTGGTCTTCGCGCACCCACCAGCCGTGGATCTGACCGGGATTGCGCACCGGCAATTTCACCGTCGCCAGCGGACCGTCGCTCAAGCGCTGCGCATCGAGGATGACGAAGTCGGTGCGAGGCTCGTTGGCATGCGTCATCACGCCGACCAGGTAGCCCTCGCCTTCGGCCGACTTGGCCGACTTCGGCGCAAAGCAGCACTCGGCCAGGCTGGCGCCCGGGCCAGCATCCCAGAAATCCTGCTTGCCGGTCTGGTGATCGAACCGCACGTAGCAGGCGTTGCCGCGCGTGCCAGCTGGCGCATTGATGTTGCTCGAGCCGAGGAAGCCGTAGCGATAGTGCTGGGTATTGTAACGGTCGTCCTGTCGCGGCAACGCGCCGACCCACGGCGCCAGTTGTTCGATGCCGTAATCCTTCGGCGACTTGTCGTTGAAGTTGGCCGACAAGCGCGTGATGTGGCTGGTGCCCTTGACCGGATCCCAACGCGAACCGTCGCGCATCGGCATGAACGGGAACGGGTTCGATAGCGACATTTCCACATCAACGAAGATCTTGCCGTTGTCGTCCCACGCGCCCATCACGTGGGTGGCGCTGCGGTGCGGGCCCTTGATCCACTTGACGTCCTTGCCGTCGCCATCGCGGCGGAAGGCGCCGAAGTAGGTAACACCGCTCGGATCCCACGACCAGTGGATGCCGCCGCGATCCATCTGCGGTTGATCGAACGACAGCGGAATCACATAAAGGATGACGTAGTGATCGGTGACAGCGAAGTCGTGCAGCATGCCGACGTACGGCACCTTCACTTTGGCTTCCCACACCTTCTTGCCCTGCGGCGTGATTTCGAACGCGGTGACGATGTCGCTGCCGTGGCCTTCGGACTCGTAGCCGAAGGCGACGATGTTGCCGGTCCTGGAATCGATTTTCGGATGCGCGGTGAAGGTCTTGCTGTTCAACTGGCCGTCGAAGCGATAGACCGGGTCCATGATTTCCAGCGTGTTGAGGTTGATCGCGCTCGGCGGGCTGTCTTCCTTGAAGCACAGCAGCATGTTCTTGTGGTGCATGATGTGGGTGTTGGCCGTGCTGCGGCTCAGGCCCTTGGTGCTCGGATCATCGGTAGCCGGATTGCGGTACATCGGGAACAGCAGTTTGCCGGCCTTGTCCTGCGCTTCCCAACGCTGGTTGCGCACGTAGCGGGTCTTGTAATCGACGCGGCCGTTCTTGATGCGGAACATGCCGACGTGGCCTTCGCCGTCGAACGGAATGTTGCCCGGGCGCAGTGGAAACTGCGGATCGGGACCGACGCGGTAGAACGCACCGCTCAGATCGGATGGCACCTTGCCGTCGATTTCGCAGTGGCGGATTTCGATCTCGGCACCAAACACCCGGTTGGCCGGAGCGGCTCCCGGCGGGGGACCACCGGCACCGGGAGGCGGCCCACCTGCGCCCGGCGGTGGACCACCGGCTGGCGGTTGGGCTTGGGCCAGTGGTACGCCGCCCAGGATGGAAGCAGCACCGATGCCGGCGGCGGCGCCGAGCAAGCCGCGGCGGCCCTTATTGATGTTGTTGTCGTTGTTATTGCTCATGGTGGACCCCTCCGGTTCATTGTTTTGACAACGCAAGCTGGGCCGGCAGTGTACCACCGCCCCCTGCCCCGAAGGCCATGGCCGCATTTGCGGGAAAACAAATTTTCGTGGCTATAATCGACCGGCCCGGGTAGCTGTCATTTTCCGAGGGGAATCGCGGTCAACTGATCGCGGCACCAAGTACTACCCGCCACTTCCACACCACAAGAGGATCGCACCATGTGTGAACACGACACCGCGCAAGAATGGGAAGACCACGTCAAAGCCAACCCGCTGAGCCGCCGCCATTTCATGGCCATCTCGGCCGGCCTCAGCCTGGCCAGTTTGCTGGAAATGTTTCCGGTGGCAGCCAATGCCGCGGATGTAAAGGAGAGCGATGTCACCATCAAGACGCCTGACGGCATGTCGGACTGCTACTTCGTGCACCCGGCCCAGGGCGCTTCCGCCGCCGTGCTGGTATGGCCCGACGTGCTTGGCCTGCGCCCGGCCTTCCGCGCCATGGGCAAACGCCTGGCCGAAAACGGCTATGCCGTGCTGGTGGTCAATCCGTATTACCGCACCAACAAGTCACCGGTGATTCCCGAAGGTGCAACCTTCGATGACAAGACGCGCCCCATCGTGATGCCGTTACTGCAAAAATTCCTCGGCGACGTGCCCGGCATGCAGAGCGATGCCAAGACCTACATCGCCTGGCTCGATCAACAAGCCGCTGTCGATAAAAAGAAAAAGATCGCCACTACCGGCTACTGCATGGGCGGACCGCCGGTGTTGCGCACTGCTGGCGTGTCGGACCGCATCGGCGCTGGCGCCACCTTCCACGGCGCAGCGCTGGTCGCTGCCGATGCCAACAGCCCGCACCTGGCCATTGCCATGAGCAAGGCCGGCTTCCTGATCGCCATCGCCGACGGCGACGACAAGCAGGACCCGAAAGCCAAGGACACGCTGAAAGAAACCTTCGCCAAGAACGGCCAGAAAGCCACGGTCGAGGTCTATATCGGATGCGCGCACGGCTGGACGGTGCCGGATTTCCCGGTGTACGACAAAGCCGGCGCCGAAAAAGCGTGGACGGCAATGCTCGCGCTGTTCAAAACCAATCTGGCCTGATCATCACCGTAGGGGCACGCCATGGCGTGCCCTTTCACAACACCATCATTCCCACGCAAACGGGAATCCATCAAGAGGGGAACCACCATGTGTGACCAAGATACCGAACGCGATGTACAGGAATACCTGAAGACCCAACCGATGAGCCGCCGCCACTTCGGCGGCATCGTCAGCGCTGTCAGCTTAGGTCTTATGCTGCCACCGATCGCCAACGCGCAGGACGTCGTCGAAAGCAACGTCATGATCAAAACGCCCGACGGCGAAGCCGACTGCTACTGGGTGCATCCAGCCAAGGGCGCCAGCGCCGCCGTGCTGGTGTGGCCCGATATCTTCGGCCTGCGCCCGGCGTTCTATGCGATGGGCAAACGCCTCGCGCAGTCCGGCTACGCCGTGCTGACGATCAACCCGTTCTACCGCAGCATGAAGGCACCCAAGCTGGGCGAAGACGCCAAAACGGCAGACATCCAGAGCATGATGCCAAACGCACGCGCCCTCAACGCCACCACGCACGTGACCGACGCCAAGGCCTTCACCGCATGGCTCGATCAACAGCCGCAAGTGGACAAGAAAAAGAAAATGGGCACCACCGGCTACTGCATGGGCGGCCCGATGGTGATGCGCGCGGCGGCCACTGCACCCGACCGTATCGGTGGCGCAGCGATCTTCCACGGTGGCAATGGTCTTGCCACCAAGGGTGAAGACAGCCCGCATTTGTTGATTCCAAAAATGAAGGCAGGCTTCCTCGTCGCGGTTGCGCAGAACGACGACATGCAGGATGGCACCGTGAAGGAGACGCTGAAGGCGGCGTTCACCGCAGCCAAGCTGAAAAATGAAGTCGAAGTGTATCCAGCGATGCACGGCTGGTGCCCGCCGGGTGGTGGCTCTTACAACCAGGAGCAGGCCGAGAAGGCTTGGGGGCGGATGTTGGAGTTGTTCAAGACTAATCTGGCGTAAGTTGCACTGTGCTGATTGAACAAAGGGGCCGCCACATCGGCCCCTTTTTGTTTTGGTTCGCTACCGGCAGCAGATGCACAACTCAACACATTGAGCCACGCTCAAAGCTTAGCAAATGACTGCAACTCAATGCTGGTGCTTGGTAGTGTGATACCACAGACGGATTTGCGAAATGCAGTGACGTTTGTAGTGAATGATTTGATGAGGAATAATGCGACTGCAAGCTCGGCATGACACTTAATCTTGGTTATATTTGAGGCAATACCTTCTGTATTTCTCACGAGCCAATCCCTTCTAATAAAATTTCATCAAGGACAAGAAGATATGGAGTCGTCATTTCAAATCCAACAAACAGTAAGCTGCCTCCCAGAAATGTTAAAGAAAGGTGGAGTCAACTTGTATCAACTATCTAATCTCAGCCAATTACCTCATACAGAGATAAGCCTATGAAGATAGATTCTCTGCAGATTTCAAATTTCCGAGGCATTTCCGACGTCTCATTAACAGCTCTTGGGACAATGGTAATTATTGCTGGGCAAAATGGCTCTGGAAAATCATGCATCTTCGATGCAATTCGCCTACTAAAATCTGT
>DATJXP010000208.1:0-4141 GCA_035500035.1 Candidatus Acidiferrum sp.
CATGAGCACTCCACTGACGCTCGATTGTTATCACCTCGGTCACCTGCCGATGAAACTGGTGCCGGCTTCCCAATCGCGCGACTGGATGGACGCCTTCACCGACCGTCACGCGTACCGTTGCCTACCGCTCAGCATCGCCAATGCGCATGCGTGGGCGCTGCTGTGCCCGTTCGGGGTCGAGATCACCTGGAACGGCGGCGACAAGGTGGAAGACATCTCGATCCGCGCGCTCGAGGACATCGCGCCGCTGACGGTAAAACATTTCTGCGTGTCGAATTTTTCGCGCGGCATCGTCACCCTGCACACCGACTACATCTTCGTGACGCCGCCGGGCTGGAACCTGTGGACCTCCGGCCCTGCCAACCAGTTCAAGGACGGCGTACAACCGTTGACCGGCATCATCGAAACCAGTTGGCTGCCGTATCCGTTCACGATGAACTACCAGCTGACTCACGCCGGCACATTCCGCTTCGAGAAGGATGAACCGTTCTGCGTCGTCATGCCGATCCCGCAGGATTACCTGCAGGACGTGGTGCCGACGATCCACAAGCTGGCCGACAATCCCGAACTGAAAGCGCAGCACGACGCCTTCCGCGACAACCGCGAAGCCTTCATGCAGAAGTTGCGCGCCAAGGACGAAGCCGCGATCAAGCAGGCGTGGCAGCGCCACTACTTTACCGGCCGCCTGCCCGATGACAGCCGGCCGGCCGAACAACATACCAACAAGCTGAGACTGCAAACGCCGGTCCCCGTCGACAAGCCTTCCGGGAATTCCAACGCCTCATGAAAGATTCCGCCTCGCAGGCCCAGCCGAACATCCTGCTCGAATTCAACCGTCTGCAAAAGGAAGTCGCCGAGCTCGACACGCCGAGCGCGCAGGTGCGCAAGATCGTCGATTCGGTGTCGGAGATTATCGGCACCGACGTTTGCACGCTGTACATGAAGGACCAGCACGAAGACATGGTGCTGATGGCGAGCCACGGCCTGGTGGAAACCGGCCCGGTCAGCATTCCGTCGGGCCGCGGCCTGGTCGGCCTCATCGCGCAGGAACGCCATGCGATCAACGTGGCCAAGGCCAGCGAACATCCGAATTTCTTTTACGTCGAAGGCACGGCGGAAGAACGCTTCCAGAGTTTCTGCGGCGTGCCGCTGGTGCACTACGGCAAGGTGATCGGCGTGCTGGTGGTGCAGCGCGCCGACGCGGTGGCGCTGCCGCCGGAAAGCGAAGCGGTGCTGATCACGCTGTGTTCGCAGTTGGCGCACATCGTGGCAGACATGCCGGTGACGCTGCAGGGCGCCCACATCAACACCTACGTGCGCGGCGTCAGCGGCAGCTCGGGCGTCGGCATCGGCCTTGGCGTGCTGTGCGACCACGGCGATCTGCTCAGCGTGGCCGACGAGCCCTGCACCGACATCGACGGCGCCGTGGCCGACTGGCATGCGCTGCTGGCCAAGGTGCAGGCCGAGATCGCCGAAGAAGAAGCGGTGTTGCGCGCGCAGCTGTCGAACCAGGAATCCAGCATCTTCCACACCTACGTCTCGTTGCTGTCGGATCAGGCGCTGATCCAGAAAGTGGAAACCGAAATCCGCAACGGCAACTGGCTGCCGGGCGCGCTGCGCAAGAGCATCCAGTATTTCGCCGACCTGTTTTTTGCGATGGATGACCCTTACCTGCGCGCGCGCCACGAGGACATCCATCATCTCGGCAACAAGCTGTATTCGTCGCTGCAGGGCAACAATACGCTGGCGGAGAAAATCGCCAACGTGCCGCAGGTGGTGTTGATCGGCGACCAGATCAGCGTCAGCGACATCGCGGCGGTGCCGACCGACAAGCTGGTCGGCATCATCTGCTTCGAAGGCTCGAGCATGTCGCACACGGCGGTGCTGGCCAACGCGCTGGCGATTCCCGCGGTGATGGGCGTCGGCCTGCTGAAGAGCCTGCGCAACCGCGAGCGCTTCATCGTCGATGGTAACAGCGGGCAGGTGGTGCGTTATCCGAATGACCGACTGTGTGCGGAATTCCAGCGCCTGATCGACGAAGAGAAACAACTGCAGAGCAAGCTGTTCAGCCTGCGCGACGAACCGGCGGTGACGCCGGACGGGCAGAGCATCCGTCTGCTCAACAACTCCGGCCTGCTGGCCGACTTGACGCCGGGGCTCAAGTACGGCGCGCAGGGCATCGGTCTGTATCGCACCGAAATCCCGTTCATGGTGCGGCAGAGTTTTCCGTCCGAACAGGAACAGGTGGAAGTGTACGGCCAGGTGTTCCGTGCCTACCTCGGCAAGCCGGTGTACATGCGCACGCTCGACGTCGGCGGCGACAAGCAACTGCCGTACTTTCCGATCACCGACGAGGAGAACCCGGCACTCGGCTGGCGCGGCATCCGTTTCACCATCGACAACATCCAGCTGATGATGACGCAGGTGCGGGCAATGCTGCGCGCGGCGGGCGATGCGAGCGATTTGCACATTTTGCTGCCGATGATCAGTTCGGCCGAAGAGTTGAACAGCTTCAACGAACTGCTCGGCGAGGCGATCCGCCAGTTGCAGCACGAGGGCCATGCGGTGCGCAAGCCGCGCGTCGGCGTGATGGTGGAAGTGCCGGCAGCGATCTCGCAGTTGCCGTTCTGGAGCAACCGCATCGACTTCGTGTCGATCGGTTCCAACGACCTGACGCAATACCTGCTGGCGCTCGACCGCAACAACTCGCGCGTCGCCGCCCGCTACGACAACCTGCATCCAGCCGTGGTGCACGAACTGAACCGCGTCGTCGCCATCGCCCGCGAATACAACCTGCCGCTGAGCCTGTGCGGCGAGATGGCAGCGGATCCGCTGGCGGTGATCCTGCTGCTCGGCATGGGCATCACCACGCTGTCGATGAGCGCCACCAAGCTGCCGAGGATAAAATACCTGATCCGCAAACTGCCGCAGCGGCGCGCCGAAATCATCCTGCAACAGTGCTTGCAGCTCGACAACAGCCAGGACATCCGCGCCTTGCTGCGCAGCAACCTGATCAAGCTCGACCTGGGCGAATTGATTAAATAACTCCTATGTCCGGCAAGGCCGATTCACTGAAGTCCATTTTCTTCGCGCTCGCCGCCAACTTCGCCATCGCGCTGGCCAAGGGCGTGGCGGCATTCTTCACCAACTCCGGCTCGATGTTGGCGGAAGCGATACATTCGCTGGCCGACTGCGGCAACCAACTGCTGTTGCTGTGGGGCGTGCGGCATGCCAAACGGTCGCCGGACGAACAACATCCGCTCGGGTACGGCAAGAGCATCTACTTCTGGTCGTTCATCGTTGCGCTGTTGCTGTTCAGCGTCGGCGGCGTGTTTTCGGTTTACGAAGGCGTGCACAAGTTGCACACGCATTCGACGCTGGAATCGCCGTTGCTGGCGATCGGCGTGCTGGCATTCGCCGTCGTCACCGAATCGCTGTCGATGGCCGGCTGCATCCGCGAAGTGAACAAGGTGCGCGCCGGCCGCAGTTTTTTCCAGTGGTTCCGCGAAACGCGCCAGAGCGAATTGCTGGTGATCTTCGGCGAGGATCTGGCCGCCTTGTGTGGCCTGGTGCTGGCACTGGCAGCGGTCTTATTGACGGTAATCACCGGCAATCCGCTGTACGACGCACTCGGCAGCATCGCCATCGGAACATTGTTGTTGATCGTGGCATGGATGCTGGCCAGCGAAGTGAAGGCGTTGATCATCGGCCAGGGCGTGGAGCCGGCCCAGCGCGACGAGATGTGGAATTATCTCGAACAACAACCCGAAATCGAACGCGTTTTCAACCTGCTGACGCTGCAGATGGGCGACGACGTGATGCTGGCGGTGAAGGCGCAGATGCGACCCGCCACGAGCGATCTTGCGCTGATCGACGCGATCAACGCGGTGGAAAAGCGCCTGCGCCAGCGCTATCCGCAGGTGCTGTGGTGCTTCTTCGAGCCTGACTACCAGGACTGACCCCCGCTGCCGCGAAGGTGACGTCATTCCCGCGAAAGCGGGAATCAGGCATCGATCAGGAAGCGTTTGATCCAGGGGTAGAGCACGATGGTAAGCGCAGCCGCTTCCAGCACTTGTCGATCCAGGTGCCAAATCGTCAGTCTTGCCTCCGGCTCGGTCGACACCGCAACCAGCAAGGCAAC
>DATJXP010000209.1:0-2153 GCA_035500035.1 Candidatus Acidiferrum sp.
CGCATCCCGAAGGCAAGAAGCTTCTGGAGAAGGCGCACAAGCTGGTCGATCCGAACGCGATCACGCCCGCGCTCGATCAGGAAAAGATCATTCAGGAGCCGATCGAAAAGGCTCTTGCGCGCGTCGGTGAACTTGAAAAGAAGTTGTCCGAACGCGATGCCGAACTCGAAAAAGAGAAGAAGCTGGCCGGGCTCAACGCCACGGTCGATAAAGGCTTCGAACGCTTGCGCCAGGAAGGCTGGCAAGCGGAAGGCATCGAAGGCGTCAAGAAGCTGATGGAGGAAAAAGGCATTCTCGATCCGCTCGACGCCGCGGCCATCTTCGAAAAGCAGCATCCGCCCCCGCCACCTGCAACCCCGTCCGGTCATGGATCGTGGGGTTTCATGGAAGCGGTCGCGGATGGCGAGAAGGACTTGCAGGCGCTCATCGCCAGCAAGGGCGAAAGCAACTCGACCATCGACAAAATGGCGCGCGAAGCACTGGCCGATGTCCGCGGCCAGTCCCCCCGCCGCTAATTAGGAGAGAACGATGCCGCTTCCTGGTATTGGCGTAGCGCCTGCTGCCGGTAGTCTCTACAACGAGCTCTCGGCAGTCACTCGACGCGCATTCGTCCCGCGGCTGTTCGTCCAAATTTATTTTGGCAGCCCGAGCCTGTACTACATGACTGGCAACGCCCAGCGTGCAGCGGGTGGTCTGAATCAGATCACGATCCCGTTGCAAGGCCAAAGCATGGTACAGGGTCAATTTACCGGGTACGGCGGCGGCTTCAACTCTCCTGTCATCACCCCCGGAATACAGAACGGCCAATGGAATTTGGCCTATTGGGTGGTGCCGGTCCCGCTGCCCTTCGGTGAAACGGTTATCCAGGCGACCGATCGCGAGATCAGTCTGCTCAAGGCCCGCATGAACGACGTTTATGCGGTGACGCGCCAGAACATGGCGCGGCTGATGTTCACCAACAACTCAGCCAACCCGCTATTCCCCAATTCGTTCCTCGACGCCTGCGACAATGGGACCAATTTCCCGAATTACGGCGGCATCTCGCGCACCGCCGCAGGCAACTCGGCCTTCCAGGGCCAGTACATCAACATGAACGCCGGCATCTATCAGACCACGTACAGCGTGGGCACGCTGGGGTTCAACCGCAAATCGATGTCGACGGTGCTCGCGCAGATCACCGACGCGGCCGGCGGTGAAGCGCCGACCTGCGTGATCATGTCGCCCGGCGACTATGCGACGTTGAACACGGACTTCATCGGGATCGAGCAGCAGTTCGTCAATCCCGGCAACCAGTATTCGATGGATACGGCGGCACGGTCGTCGTTCCCGAACCTCAACGTCAGCGGCATTCCGATCTTCGCTGACCACTTCTGTCCGAAGGGAAGCGCGTTCGCCATCAACGTCAAGTACACAACCATGTACCTGTCGGAAGATGCCGCGTTCGACTTCAGCGGCTTCTACTCACTGGTTCCGCTTGGTCAGATCGGCCAACAGGGTGTCGTCGTTCTCGGCTACGACATCGTTTCGGCCAAATCGGTCAGCGGTGCTTGGCTCTACAATATCGGAGGTGCAGCTTTTTGATCGATTGTTGAGAAGTGCACTGGCCACGAGATACATTTGTTCGTCCGTGCCGTCGCTTTTCAGCCCATTTATGCCAAGCAGGATGAATCGACAGTTAGGTTTAAATACGGCAAGCGCCTAAGGAGCGACATCTATGACACAGAAGATCGGCGGTCCCGGCGTAGGGCTTCCCCTGCCGCAGAATTTGTATCCTACGGCGCTGAACAACGCGCCCTACGATACGCCCACCAACAAGATCGCGCTCGCGCCGGGCGACACGCTGCCGATCCCGGCCGGCGAGTGGTGGATCAATCTCGGCCAGTATCTCGTGCTGCAGTACCAAGATCCCGTCACCGGCACGTGGTCGATGGGGCCGAACGCGGCATGGGACGGCGGCCACCGCTTCGTTTGCAGCGACGGTTTCACCACGCGCATCGCCAATCTGCTGGGCTGTCCGATCGATGCGACGGTCGCGGCCTATGGCAGTGGCTACGTGCAGGCAAGCACCACGATCAGCGTCACCGGCGCCGCGGCCGGCGCATCCTCGACTTGGGTGCCGATTGTCGGCGGTCAGCTTACGTCGACCATCATCT
>DATJXP010000210.1:0-2590 GCA_035500035.1 Candidatus Acidiferrum sp.
CATCATCAAGAAAATGATGATGACGCAGCCGGTAGTGTTGCATGCCTTGCTCGACAAGATTGCGCTGTCGGTGATCGATTATCTGAACGCGCAAATCCGCGCTGGCGCGCAGGCAGTGCAGATCTTCGATACCTGGGGCGGCGCGTTGAGCCCGCATGCCTATCGTGAGTTCTCGCTGAGTTACATGCAAAAAATCGTGCAAGGGCTGGTCAAGGAAAATGAAGGCCGCCGTGTGCCGGTGATAGTGTTCACCAAGAACGGCGGCCTGTGGCTGGAACATATTGCTGCCATCGGTGCCGATTGCGTCGGTCTCGACTGGACCATCGATATCGGCGACGCCAGGGCCCGCATCGGCGACAAAGTCTCGCTGCAAGGCAACATGGATCCGTCGGTGCTATATGGTCCACCTGCACGCATCGGCGAAGAGGTCGCGCTGATCCTGCATCAGTACGGCTACGGCAGCGGCCACGTGTTCAATCTCGGTCACGGCATCCATCAGCACGTCGATCCCGATAACGCCAAGGCCTTCGTCGACGCCGTACACGAATTGTCGGCGCGTTATCACGAGTGAGTGATGCGATGCGCCGGAAGCTTACCAATGGTCACGCTTTCGTCGCTCTCGGTGCGAACCTGTCCTTTGGCGAGGAACATCCGGCCGACACCATACGCCGCGCGATGGCGGCACTGATTCCGCTGTCGCAGCATCTGCCGGTGTTGTCCGGCATCTACGAATCCGAACCGAAAGATTGTCCGCCTGATTCGCCGGTGTATCTCAACGCCGTCGTCGCCATCCTGCCCAAGCCCGACGAAGAACCGCTGACGCTGCTGCACAAGCTGCAGGAGATAGAGCAGAAATTCGGCCGCGAGCGCAGCGGCATCGTCAACGAACCGCGTACGCTCGATCTCGACCTGCTCGCGTTCGACAGCGTGGAAATGACGACGGACGAACTGACGCTGCCGCATCCGCGCGCGCACGAACGCCGTTTCGTGTTGCAGCCGTGGCTGGAAATTGCCGGCGACGATTGGCCGCTGAAAGGACGCACGCTGAGCGAGTGGTTGTTCGATTGCCAGGACCCGCCGCTGAGCAGGCTGCAGGATTATTGAGCTGCCTGAAAAGAAAAACCCGGCCAGGGGCCGGGTTGAAAAGACGTTCAAAACGTCACAAGTGATCAAGGAAACAACAGGGGACGGAGACGATTTACGACTCGCATACTAGGCTCCGCCCGCACCGAAAACCGCGAACCGCATCACTGATCGTTACAAAACGGGTGACGCGGTTCACAGTTCCGGCAATCAGATATCAATCGTCAGCTCGAAGCCTTCTTCGTCTTCCAGCTTGAAGTTGCCGTCTTTGACCGCGTACAGCCACTTGGCCGACTTGGCCATGCCGCCGAGCGGGTACAGGTGCACCTGGTTGATGCCGCAGGTCGGATCGGTGGCCTGGTAGTTGGCGAGATCGCGCACCAGTTTGTTGGGCTGTTTGGCGCCGCCGCTCAACACCAGTTTGGCAATGCTGCTGGTCTGACGGGTCAGGACGCGCATCGACGGGCCAACGCCACAGGCTTGGGCGTGCTTCATCAGCGTGGTAAGAGTGGCGAGGCCGGGGATGCCGATGTGGATCGGCAGCGTGTTGCCTTCGGCGCGAATGCGTTTGTCCCAGGCAATCACCGGCTCGGCTTCAAAGATGAACTGCGTGGTGATGTACATCTCGATGCCGTGCTCCTTGGCGTAGGCGTTCTTGGCCAGCAGTGCCTTGGTGACTTCTTCCGGTTTGATGTCGGGCGAACCTTCCGGGTGACCGGCGACGCCGAGCTTCTTGATGCCGTATTTCTGGAACAGATCAGTGCGCAGGATCTGCATCGATTCGGAGAAATCGCCGACTGGGTTGGTGACGCCGCCGCCGATCAACAGCGCTTCTTCCACCTTGGCTTCGCCCTGCAGGATCTTCAGGTTTTCTTCGAAGAATTTCAGGTTCGGGATCGAGCGGGCGGCGAAGTGCGGCACCGGCTTCATGCCTTCAGCGTAGAGGCGCTTTACGCAGTCCTTGGTGTCGTTGAAATCGGAACCCGGCAGGAAGGTCACGAATACGGTCGTACCCGGGCGCAGCAGTGTGCGGAAGTCTTCGATCTTCTTGGCGCCACCGGGGGTGACTTCGACCGAGCAGTTGTCGAGAAATTTCTTGATGTTGGCAATATCGTTGGACACGGCGGGCACCTTGGGCTGGAAAAAAGAGGCGCCATTTTAGCCATCCGGGCGGGGCGGGGCAAACCGGGTGGTTCGGTTGGTTTTGGTCGCGGCGTCCTTCGGGCTGTGGAGCGTTGCTTGAGCGCTTGCGCTCCCCAGTGTTGCAGCTCGCTCGCTACCGCTCCTCGCCTGCATCACTGGCTCGCCGCGCTCAAGCAATCCATGGCCTGGGAGCGGGACGCCTCAGGCAATGGATAGGCGCTCGAGGTGGGTGTCGAAGGAATCGTCGCCGATAGCCAGATAGAGGTGTCGGTCGGCGACGGTCAGGTTCAGAGTCAGGCGGCGGTCGAGGCGTTTGGCCAGTTGGGCGACGAAGTCGCGGTCCAGCGCATATAGTTCGATGGTC
>DATJXP010000211.1:0-4378 GCA_035500035.1 Candidatus Acidiferrum sp.
AAGAAATCGCCGGTGCAAATCACAACCTCGGTCGGTTACGTCAACTCCGGTGAATTCCAGACCATCTTCATCAAGAAAGACGGTACGTTCTGGGCCATGGGCGACAACGGCGGCAGCACTCTGCTGGGCGACGGTTCCAGCACCGACAAGACCTCGCCCACAAAGATGCAAGTCACCGGCACCGCGGCATTGCCGTAATCCCCGCGACACAGGGTGACGGCTTGGTGCGATGACTGTTGATGGCGTAAGCTTTGCCCGGTTTTTCGCAATGGCTTTGTGCAGCGCAGGGGGAAGAACACGCCATGCCACGTTACTCGCTGATGATCGATGGCTCGTCGCACGCGATCGAAGCCGATGCCGACATGCCTCTTTTATATGCCTTGCGTGGCGAACTGGCCCACCGCGGGCCAAAGTTCGGCTGCGGTCTTGCGCAGTGCGGTGCCTGCACCGTGATCGTCGATGGCGTCGCCACGCGGTCGTGCATCCTGCCAATCTCCGCCGTAGGGAAAGCTTCCGTGCGTACGCTCGACGGACTTGGTACCGCCACCAAGCCGCACCCGGTGCAGGCCGCCTTCATCGCCGAAGAAGCGGCGCAGTGCGGCTACTGCACCAATGGCTGGATCATGACCACGGTGGCCGGCCTCGAACAGAATCCACATCTTACCGACGACGAAATCCGTTCGATGCTGTCGGGGCTCAAATGTCGCTGCGGCACTCACATGGCGATCCTGCGCGCCGCCCAGCGCGCGCGCGATGCGATGGCGGCGAAGACGGCCGATGCTGCATTGTTCACCGATGCAATGACGGAGGTGCGGTCATGAGTCGTTGCGACGGAACCGTGCTGCGCCTGCTCGATCGCCGCAGTTTCCTCAAGGGCACCGGTACGCTTGTGTTCGCGCTTGGCACCAGCGGCGTTGCCATGCTGAAGCTGTCAGCGGCCGAAGCGGCCACGTTGACGGCGGCACCGCGTGCGATCGGCCCCAAGAGTCTCGACACCTGGCTGGCGTTCGATGCGGCCTCCGGCAACGTCACAGCGTTCTTCGGCAAGATGGACATGGGGCAGGGCGTCGATACCGCGATCGCCATGGTGGTGGCGGACGAACTCGATCTCGACGTCGCCCGCGTCAGCGTGGTGATGGGCGACACCGCCCGCACGCCGAACCAGGGCGGCGCCAGCGGCTCCAGCGGTTGCCGGCTCGGCGCGATTGCGCTGCGCAATGCGGCGGCGGAAGCGAAGCGCGTGCTGGTATCGCGCGCGGCTGAACGCTTGCAGGTCAGTACCGATCAACTGCAAGTCGTCGATGGCGTCGTGCAGGTGATCAACGACCGTAACAGGAAGGTCAGCTATCGCGAGCTGATCGCTGATGGTTTTGCCACCGAGCTCGATTGGAACAACCGCTACGGCAACAACCTCAACGTCACCGGCAAGGCCAAGCCGAAAACACCGGACCAATACAAGGTGGTCGGCACGCCGGTGGCACGCAAGGACATCCCCGGCAAGGTGTTGGCCACTACCGAGTTCTGTCATCACGTCACGCTGCCGGGCATGTTGCATGCGCGCAGTTTGCGGCCGCCGGTGGCGGGTAGCGTGCCGGTCGCGGTCGATGAAAGCTCGATCAAGCATTACGCCGACGCGCGCGTGGTACGCAAGGGCGATTACCTTGCCGTCGTCGCCGACAGCGAATGGCATGCGATCAAGGCCGCGCGTGAATTGAAGGTGACGTGGAGCGATGCGCCGGCGCCGTTTCCTGGCATGAACAAGTTGTTCGACTATATCCGCTCTGCGCCGACGGCCTCCGATAGCGCGAAGGGCGGCTTCGGCGGGACTGCGTATGACACAAAGCCAGCGCTTGCCGCCATCGGCGCCGCCGCGAAAAAAATCGAAGCCGAATACGAAGTGCCGTTCCAGTCGCATGCGCGCATGGGGCCGTCGGTCGGCGTCGCCGACGTCAGCAACGGCGAAGCGCTGATCTATTCCGACACGCAGAAATCGCACGACACCCGTGACGGCCTCGCCAAGTTCCTCGGACTGCCGCCGGACAAGGTGCGCGTGGTGTGGAAGCCGGGTCCGGGTTCGTACGGTCGCAGCGATTCCGACGAGGCCGCATTCGAGGCGGCGCTGCTGTCGCAAATTCTCGGCAAGCCGGTACGCGTGCAATGGATGCGCAACGAAGGTCATGGCTGGGATCCGAAGGCGCCGGCGTGCGTAATTGCCTGCAAGGCCGGGCTCGATGCCAACGGCAACGTCGATGGCTGGTATTTTCATGCGCGCGGTTTCTCGGGTTGGGATGTCAACTTCAACGCCGCCGAACCGCGCGACACACTGGTAGGTCAGCTCACCGGTTTCGTCAAGGCCGATGCCCACAACTTCGGCGCACCGGGCGAATCGTACGCGTTCGCCAATGCCGTGAAGTTCTGGGAAACGGTGCCGACCTTTCTCACCCGCGCTTCGCCGTTGCGCACGTCGCACATGCGGGCGCCGCAGGAACCACAAGTGCATTTCGCGCATGAGAGTTTCGTCGACGAAGTGGCGGCCGCGGCTGGCATCGATCCTGTCGCGTTGCGGTTGCAGCATCTGAAAGACCCGCGCGAAATCGCGGTGATCGAAGCGGTGGCCAAACTTTCCAAGTGGGAAGCACGGCCGTCGCCGGCCAAGGATCGCAGCGGCAAGCTGCTGCGCGGGCGCGGCATTTCACTGTGCAATACCTTCGGCGGTTATGTCGCCACCGTGGTCGAGGTGGAAGTGGAACGCGATACCGGCCGCGTGTGGGCGCGCAATGTTCACGTGGCGCACGATTGCGGTTTGATCCTGAATCCGCAGGCGCTGCGCACTACGATCGAGGGCAACGTCGTGCAAGGCTTGAGTCGCACGTTGTGCGAAGAAGTGCGCTTCGACGAGCGCAACGTACAGAGCGTCGATTGGCTCAGCTACCCGATTCTCGACGTGATGCAGGCGCCGCAGCGCATCGACATCGTTACTATCAACCGCCCCGAGCAACCAGCAGGCGGCGCCGGCGAACCCGCGCACGTGACGATCCCCGCCGCAGTTGCCAATGCCGTGTTCGATGCGACTGGCGTACGCATGCGGCGGTTGCCGTTGACGCCGGAGCGTGTGTTGGCGGCGTTAAAAGCCAACGCGTGAGTCGAGTGACACTTACTTTAAGAGTCGGAGTCACTTGGAGTTCAGTATTTGCCGATCGCTTGCGCTCCCCAGTCACGCATCCGTCGCTCCCGCTCCTACTTGGCGTGACTGGCTCACCGCGATCGGCCTCAAGTCCTGAAGCAGACTCCGACTCTCATTGTCCGAGTGAGTCAACGACATGAAAATTACTTACCATCGATGAAATCCGATTTTTAACCCATTTCTCGCTTGGAAGCCTGAAAGTCAATCGCGGCGAGCCGGTGCTGCGGGCGACGAGCGGAAGCGAGGGAGCTGCAGCAGCGGGGAGCGCAAGCGATTGGCCAGCGCTGCACTCAAGGAAATGGGCTTTAAGCAAGCGCCAGTCGTCTGTGAGTCAGGATTTTGAACGGGCTTGTTCGCGGATCATCGCACTGGTCAGCCGCGAACCATCGTGGCTCCAGCCGGGGACGTTGAACAGATAGCCCAGTATCCATAGCGGATGCCGCCAGTTGCGCAGTGCGTCCATCAGCATCGCACGCCATTCACTGAGCGCCACCACGAAGGGATTAGACGATGTTTGCGGTTTCACCAGACCGAACACCACCGGTTCATCGGCGCTTTCTTCGATGAAGGTACCGAACAAACGATCGTAGATAATCAGCACGCCGCCGTAGTTGGCATCGAGATAACGCGGATTGGCGGCGTGATGTACGCGGTGATGCGACGGCGTGTTAAACAGGTATTCGAACCAGCCCAGCTTGCCGATCTGTTCGGTGTGCAGCCAGAACTGGTACAGCAGGTTGAAACTGACCATGCCCAGCACGGCGCGCGGCGGAAACCCGATCAGGCACAGCGGCGCGAAGAACAGCGCGATGCCGCTGATGGTCGATAGCCAACCGAGCCGCTCGGCTACCAGGAACACCAGCCGGTTCGGCGAGTGATGCACCGAGTGATCGGTCCAGAACCAGCGCACCTGGTGCATCGTCCGGTGCTGCCAGTAATAGATGAACTCAACGGAGAGAAACAGCAAAAATCCGTTGAGCAGACCCGGCATGTGGTTGAACGACAGCGGGATGTGCAGCCAGTGATAGTCCCAGGCGTACTCGTAGGCTGCGAACGTAACGGCACTGCCACCCAGCAACAGCAACACGCGGCGGACCAACGCCACCGCCACCGAGAGCAACGCTTCGCGCCACGGATAACCGCCGGCAGTGCGGCGCAGCTTCCACCATTCCCACACGATGAAACCCGTCACGT
>DATJXP010000212.1:0-6266 GCA_035500035.1 Candidatus Acidiferrum sp.
GGGCAAGAGCAAGGCTGCTTGCGGTAGCGAGGGCCAGCAACAATCCGCCCCTCATCATTGGTTTGGATGTCATGGAGGTTCCCCTTGTTGGCTGTTGTAGTGATAGCCGGATCAGATGGTTTTATTCGACGCCTAATTCAGCGTGCCGAGGCAACATAGCACGCAGCAGCGAGGCCGCGACAATTACTCCGGTTTATGGATGTGCATAAACGGCATGGATTGAAGAGTGGTGCGGTAACAGCTGGCAGTCTTGCCATCAACCGCCAATCGGTGCAATCGCCACCAGTTGCAACACCGGCCGGCCTTGCTCGCGCGCCTGCGCCTTGTCGATAGTGAAGGTGGCCTGCCAATCGTTGAGGCCGTCCGGGTCCACCAGCACTTGCGCCACGCTCCACACGCTGTCGTCGTCGTTCGGCGTGACGTAGGTGTGCTTGTGGTTGCGGGCTTCGGGATCGAGCAGCAAGCGCTGATGCTCCTGGTAATACGCGGTCATCGCCGCGTCCAGTTGTTCGGCGCTCCACGGCGCCACCAGTTCGGCCGCCGCGTCGTAGCGATGGGCGGCGAGTGCGCGCACCAGCTGGAAGATCTCGGCGCGGATCAGCGCGGTGAATTCGCGCTTGTTGCGGGTGATGTCGATCGCTTCCGGCTCCGGCGCAATTTCTTCGCGCGGGCGCCAGTCGGCGCTTTGCAGCCGCTGCCATTCGTCGAGCAGGCTGCTGTCGGTGCCGCGCAGCAGGCCGGCCAGCCAGTCTTCGATTTCCAGCACGTCGTCGGTTTTGGCGGCGGGCGGTATCGTCTGTGCCAGTACCTTGTGCACGCTGGCGACGTGGCGCAGCAGCACGCCTTCCGAACGCTCCAGCTCGTACTGGCGAATATAGTTGGCGAAGTCGATGAAGTTCTCCGCCATGTCGCGCACGATGCTCTTGGGCCGGATGCTTTCCTGGCCCACCCACGGGTGCAGCGCACAAAACTGCGCGAAGGTGCCGTAGATGAATTCGCGCAGCGGCTTCGGATATTCCAGCTCTTCCAGCTTGGCGATGCGCTCGTCGAATTCGATGCCTTGCGCCTTCATCTCCGCCATCTTTTCGGTTTTCAAACGGTCGAGCTGGCGGCGCAGGATGATGTCGGGGTTTTCCAGGATGGACTCGATCAGCGTCAGCAGGTCGAACGCATAGCTGGGGCTGTTGCGCTCCAGCAACGCCAGCGTGTCGAGCAGATACAGCGACAGCGCATGGTTGAGTGAAAAATCTTCCTGCAAGTCGATGTTGAGCCGCAGCTTGCCGCCGCCGTGGCGTGGTGCATTTGGTACGATCTCGATGATGCTGCGCTCCAGCAGCGAGCGGAACAAGGCCCAGGCGCGCTTGCGGTGCGCTTTCTTCTGCGTCGGCGTGTCGTGGCAATCGCGGATCAGCTGCTGCATTGCGCGGCAGCCGTCGTCGTGCGGGCGGCCCAGCACTTGCAGCAACATTGCGTGCGACACCTGGAAGCGCGATACCAGCGGCTCCGGCGCCGCTGCCTGCAGCCTGGCGTAGGTCTCCATGCTCCAGTTGACAAAGCCTTCCGGCGGTTTTTTCTTCACCAGCTTCTTCGCCTTCTTGGGATCGCCAGCCACCTTGATCTCGATCTTGTAGTTTTCGATCACGTGATCGGGCGCCATCGCCACCACGTAGCCGATGTCGTCAAAGCCCTTGCGGCCGGCGCGGCCGACGATCTGGTGAAAGTCGCGCGCGGTGAGTACTGCCACTTTGGAACCGCTGTACTTGGTGAGCCGCGTCAGCAGCACGGTGCGGATCGGCACATTGACACCGACGCCGAGGGTGTCGGTGCCGCAGATGATCTTCAGCAGGCCTTGCTGCGCCAGACGCTCGACCAGGATGCGGTACTTCGGCAACAGGCCGGCGTGATGCAAGCCGATGCCATGGCGCAGGTAGCGCTTGATGTCCTTGCCATAGGGGCTGGTGAACTTGACGCCGATCAGCGCCTCGGCAATCGCCGCTTTCTCGTCGGCGGTGCAGTAGTTCTGGCTCATCAGATCCTGTGCCGTCTGCGCCGCGTCGTTCTGCGTGAAGTGCACCACGTACACCGGCGCCTGCTGGTTTTGCACCAACTGCATCACGGTGGCGTCGAGCGAGGTCTTGTCTTCGTAGCGGAACTGCAGCGGCACCGGCCGCGTGGCGGAAGCGACCACGCTGGTGGGTGCCTTCGTCAAGCGCGTCAACTCGCGCTCGAACAACGCGGTAGCGCCCAGCGTGGCCGACATCAACAGAAAGCGTGCATTGCGCAGGGTTAGCAGCGGCACCTGCCACGCCACGCCGCGCTCGCCGTCGGCGTAGTAGTGGAACTCGTCCATGATCACGGCGCTGAACGGCGCCCGCTCGCCTTCTGATAACGCCACGTTGGCGAGAATCTCGGCGGTGCAACACAGGATGGGCGCGTCGCGGTTGACGGTGGCGTCGCCGGTGGCGATGCCGACGTTGTCGGCACCGAAGTCACGGCACAGCGCCAGGAATTTTTCGTTCACCAGCGCCTTGATCGGGCAGGTATAGACGCTGCGCAGCCCCTGCGCCATGCACTTGAAGTGCAGCGCAGTGGCCACCAGCGATTTGCCGGAACCGGTGGGCGTATTGAGGATGACGTTGCTGCCGGCAAACAGCTCGAGCATCGCTTCTTCCTGCGCCGGGTACAGCGTCAGCTTGCGCTCGGCGGCGTAGTCGAGGAAACGGTCGAGCAATTCATCGCCGGCACAGTCACGGTTGGCGGGGAGGCGGCGGAGCAGGGCGTTGAGATTTTCCGTCAAAGGCTGGCAGCCCCAGGCAAGCGGCCCATTTTCCGATCCAGCGTCAGCGTGGTGAAGTCGTGCTGACTGTAATCGTCGTGAATCAGCCGATCCAGTAGGCCGCAGCCCGTTTTGGCCTGCAAGGCAGCCAAGGCAGAGGCTCCATTCATGGCGGAGACCAAGCCACTGCGCAACACATCCAGCAAACCCGCTCGTGCATCGGCCTTGTCGATTCCATAGTGGTGCTGCAGGGCGATGTAGGTTTCGCCTATCACCTGATTGGAGGCGTAGATGCTGGCGCCTTGCTGTTCAACCAGGTGGCTCAGCTTGGCGACGGTGCGCTGAAACCCTGCAGCAGGGTCGCCCGTTACCAGGCGCACCAACACGGACGTATCAATCCCGTAGCTTGGGGTCATGGCTGCTGTTCCTGAATTTGTCGAGGTCAAAACGGCCTTTGCCTTTTACCAGCTTGCTGCGCAATGGAGCCAGTTTGCCGTGATCGACATGGCGGGGGCGTAACAGAAAACCTTGTGGGCTGGCCTCCAGTGCGATGCGATCGCCAGGCTTTACTCCCAGTGCGGACAAAACCTTGGCAGGGAAGGTGGCTTGGCGTTTGGCGGTGATTTTTATCATCAGCATGGCGGGCCCCTGTGGGAGTGCCTTACTTATAAAGGTAAAAGTAAGGAGGAGAAACCTCGCTAGATTGGCACAGGGGGCTTTTGCAGTCTAGCGGGTTTTGCCGAAGCTGCCAGTTTATTTGCCTCAGATTCCCATATCCCACGCCCAGCCGTTGCGGATGGAGCCGCGCGGGCCGCCGTCGTCGAACTCGTCGAGCACGACGAGGCGATTCAGGTACTTGATGCTCTTGGCGCCGAGTTGGGTTTCCACCCGCAGCCGCAGCGGCGCGCCGTGCGGCACCGGCAGGTCGCGGCCGTTCATGCCGTACGCGAGTATCGTCTGCGGATGCAACGCGTCGAGCAGGTCGATGCTGTCGATCCAGTCGTCGATGGAGCTGTACGACACGAAGCGCGCGGTGGGCAAAATACCGACGGCATCGAGCACGAGGCTGAGCGGTACGCCGGTCCACTGACCGATGGCACTCCAGCCTTCTTCGCAGGTGTGGCGCGTGATCTGCGTGCGCGCCGGCAATTGCTTGAGCTCGGCGATAGTAAACGTGCGCGGCTTTGCCACGCTGCCTTCGACGCTCAACTGCCAGTCGCGGAAGCCGTTCTGTTGCAGCGCCCGGTATTCGTCGGCAGCGAAGGAGTCGCCGCTGTCGGCGGGATTGGTAGTGCCAATGGCGGGGAACGACGTCAGGTCGGCTTTGCTGTATTCCTTGACCAGCGACTGCCCCGGCAACAGCACGCGGTGCGCGGCATAAGTGATGTCGTCGCCCATGCGCAGCAGGTTGCCATAGGTGGGCGGCAGTTGCCGTGGCGCACGTGCCAGCGCCAAACCGCCGGCGGCGGCCAGGCCAGCAATGAGCGCTGTGCGGCGGGTGATGATCTTAGTCATGACGCTCTCCAATGGTCATCGCGCGTAGTTGCCGCAGCAAGCCGGACCTGATGACCATGATGATATGCACAAGCACGAACAACAATAGCAACGCGAAGCCCGCGAAATGCAGGGTGCGCGCCGACTGGAACCCACCGAAGACCTGCAACAGCCACGGCAACGCGGCAGCTATGCGCGGCGACATTGTCAGGCCAGTGAGCACTTGCAGCGGTATCAGCACAAATATCACCATCGAGTAGGCAACCTTCTGTAGCAGTCCATAATGATGCGGGCCGGGCGGTGCCGGTGCGCGTTGTTGGAAGCGATCAACCAGGTCGCGCCACAACTGCTGTGGTGATAATCGTCGCAGCCCCGGCCAGATGTGTGAATGCAGATGTCCACTCACAGCGCCGGTCAACCAATAAAACGCAACGACCAGTACGAGCCACCATGCAAACAGAAAATGCAGACTGCGCGCCCAGCCGTTCTGGTTGAACGCATCGTAGGTGCGGCTGGCACTGACAGGGCCGGAGGCGTCATCAAACATCGGCGCGCTGTCGGCCCAACTGACCTTGGCGTAGTCAGGACTGATCGGCAGCTCCAGCAACGCCGGCATCAGATCATTGCCGGCAACACCCCAATACAGCCGCGGATGCGCCATCAGGATCACGAAGCCACTAACGAAAAGCGTGAAGATGCTCACGGCGAGCAGCCAATGAGTCACGCGTACCCAGCGAGCGTGCGCTTGTTGGCGCGGTTCACTCACGCGGATCACCCTTGCGTTGCAATCGACGCCACCACGGCCGCAGTACGCGGCTCCACCACAGCGTGGCACCGGTCACGAACATCACCGCCGGGGCGATGCCGAACAAGGCCCACACCGCTTTTACCGATTGGTCGCACAGGCCGGGGCCGCTGCACGGCAGTCCGATGCCGTTGATGCGGCCGAAGTGCGAAAATGTTACCCAGTACTGCACCTTGTCCACCCAGCGCACGCCGGCGTTGGCCGGCGTGGTGGGCACCAGCCATTCGCCGATGTTGTAGAACCATTCGGTGTAGCACAGCAAGATACCGCTGACGGCAAACATCACGGTAAAGGCAAAACTCCAGAACCCGAGCGCGCTGTGCAGATCCCACAATGTGCGTTTCCAGCCGACACCGTGCTGGATGATCAAACTGCGGCGCCAGTGTTTGACGCCAGGCCACCAGATCACGAGGCCGGTGAGTGCCAGCACCAGCGTGGCGATGGCGCCCACGCCGTTGAGCTGACGGCCGATGTCGCCGGCGAAGAAGTCGGTGTGGATCTGGATCAACCCCGATACCATCCGGTAGCCAGTGATCGATTCGCTGCCGTCGAAAGCGTTGGGCATGACGGCTTCATACAATTCGTTGCGATACACCAGCACGCTGCCGGTAACGCTGATAAAGAAGATATAGAGCCCGACCGCGATGCCGGTCCACAAGTGAACCTGGAACAGCGCGCGTCGCAACCACACGCGTTGCGGATGATGCAGCCAGTCAGCGGTCATGGCTCGGGCTCTGGTAAGAAAGGCAGCTCATTACGCCATTGCTGTTCATATACAAGCAAGTGACTAAGGCGCGCTTGCCTGCAGTCCTGCTCAAGCAAATAACAAATCCGTCCTCAAATTAGGCAGCACTGCTTTCAGTTGCTGCACCTTGAGCAAGGTCGGATTGGCCGAACGGGACGATTCCAGCTTTTGATAGCTGAAAATGCTGCCATGGTTAAGCTTTTCTGCCATGGCGCGCTGGGTTAGCTGCTGCTCCAGCCGCGCTTTGCGCAACAACACGGCAAAGGCGATTTTGGTATCCACTGCTACCGCAACGATGGATTTTGAAACTTTCTGGTTATGCCGTGGCAACGGAAAAGCAAGCTGCGAGTCTTCAGGCTCATCCAGGAAAAGATTCAAGGCATCCTGCATGTTGCGCAGCAACTCTTGCTTGCTCTCTGCCTGGGTAAGGCAACCCGGTAATTCCA
>DATJXP010000213.1:0-10647 GCA_035500035.1 Candidatus Acidiferrum sp.
TCGGCGCCGGCGGTGCATCCAGCATTTTCTGGAACGCGGTGAAGGCTGCTTTCGGCAGCGCAAAGAAAGTCTGATCGAGCAGCACATCCTCCGCCTTGCTGCAGGCGGCTTCCAGCATGAAATCCGAACGGCTGCGGCCCAACCGTTCGGCGGCCTGGTCGATAAGATCGCGCTGCTTGGCTTTGGCGCGGATATTGATTGAAATAGAAGCGGCTTGAGTCATAGAGAATCTCCCATACACATTTACTATACGTTATTGTGTATAAGAGTTCTATACAATATGCTCCTCCAGCCCCACATCTAACAACGTACATGGAGAAAGTCATGAGATCGTTGCCTTCGCTCACCCGCTCCGCCGTTTGCTCAGTGCTGTTGGTTTCCACTGCCTTCGCCGCCGACGCCCCGTTGCCGGCCGACCTCGATTCGCACTCCCACGCCCGCGTGCCGTACATCCAGCGCAAAGACGCCGGTGCCGATGCCAAGCGCCTGTTCGATATCTTCGTGCGCAACAGCAACAAGCCGGAAGACGAGATCACCGGCCCGCTGGCGTTTGCCGCCTACAACGTCCCGGTGGCCAATGCGCTGCTCGATCTGCACGACGGCGCCATCGTCAAAGGCAGCCTGGACCCGCACGTGCGCGAGCTGGCCATCATGGTGGCGTGCCGCGAGACCAACTTTAATCTGGAGTGGAACGGGCATGAGGCCTCGGCGTTGAAGGCAGGGGTCGATCCCAAGGTGATCGAACTGGTGCGTACCCGCGGCCCGTTGAAAGACCTGAGCGAAGCCGATGCCGCCGTCATCAAGTTCGGCCGCGAATTGCTGACGGCCCACAAGATGAGCTCGGCCACCTTTGCCAAGGCCAAGGCGCTGTTCGGCGAGCGCGGGGCGATGGACCTGGTGGCGGTGATGAGCACCTACGCCGTCAGCGGTTTTTACGCGATTGCCGTCAACGAACAGGCGCCGGAAGGCAAGCAGCGGCTACCGTGAGGCATTGCGCTTCATGCGGCGTTGCGGGATAGCCACTCGCGCCGCTTGGCGATGCCGGCTTCGATGCCGTCGCGGTGGCGCCAGGTCCACGCCAGGCAGGCTTGTGCCCACGACTTGATCATCGCCCATTTGAAGTCGTTCGGCAGGCGTTCCACTATCGCAAGCTGGGCGCGCAGCACTGCATCGAGCAGGTTCCAGTTGGCGGTGGCATCGTAGGCGGCAACGAAATCCGCCAGGTCCGCGCCTTGCCGTTCCGCCGCGATTTTGCGGTGGCCGATGTGCAGCCACATCCAGGCCGCGTAGCCAACGTCTTCCTCGCGCTTGCCGGGGTGCGCGCCGTCGAAATCGATGAAGGCGTACGGCATGTCGTCGCGGAACACGCAGTTGCCCGGGCCAGGGTCGCCGTGACAGATGACCTCGCTTTCGCCTTTCAGCTCGCAGCCCACCGTGGCGTCGTGGAAGCTCCTCAGCAGCTTTGCGCCGGCCAGCCATTGCTCCCGCCGCAGCCCGCCGACTCGCCGCGGCACGCTGCCGGCAATATAAGAGAACATCGCACGCTCCTTGTCGTCGATGCCGAGAAAGCGCGGCACACGATCGAACTCCTGCCGCTCGAGGTAACGCAACACGTCATGCACGAAGGCCGAATTTTCCTGCATCGGCCGCCGCACGGTGTCGCCCACGCGCACCACGCCGGGAGTGGAGAAGCCGCCCGGCATGCCGGCCTCCCTGCCGGTCAAACGGTCAACGGCGTTGCGTAACAACAAGGACAGGGATCGACGCGGTGCCGGCATTGGTTTTCTCGTTGCGTTAGTGATTTTGCAAACGCGCTTTCAACTGCTCGCGTTCTTCGGGCGTCAGGTTGCCCCAGTGCTTGCGATGCTCGTGCCGGTGGCTATGACGGCCGTGGCCTCGACCGAACAGGATCCTGCAGATCAGCAACAACCCCAGCGCATGCCAGTAATCGAGCCGCCCGGTGCCGGGAAACAAACCCGGCATCACCCGGTTCCACAGCAGCATGAGCACCGCTACCGCCACCGCATACACCAATAATTTCATGGTGATTCCTCCATCAGTATTAACAACGCGCCGTTCGCGCATTCATGCCGGTAAAGACGTTTGCGCAGCGACAATATTGCGGTCGCGTCAAACCAGGTCGTCATAAAAAGACTGCAACCGTTCACGCAGGTGCAAAACCGCCCGCCGCTTCCAGCTGAGCAGCGTATTGATGCCGGTGCCGCTCTGTGCCGCCAGTTGTTTGAAACTCTTGCCTTCCAGTTCGTGTGCGATGAACACCGCGCGCTGCTCGGGCGGCAGCTCTTGCAGCGCCTGGCTCAGCGTCTCCAGCAGGGCGCTGCGTACGTAGGCCGCTTCCGGGCCGGCATCGGCGGCCGGCAACGGCAGTTCCAGGTTATGGTCGTCCGTTTCATCGTCGGCCGCCGCGGTGCCCTGTTCCAGCGGCACTTCCCGCTTTTTGCGAAACAGGTCGATGATGCGGTTGCGCGCCACCCGAAACAGCCAGGCCCCGACCTGCTCGATCGGCTCGGCCAGGCGGTCGGCTTCCACCAGTTCGGCCCATACCTCCTGCAGCAGGTCGTCCACCTCCTCCAGATTGGAGACGCGACGGCGGATGAACGCGCGCAAACGGCTGCGTTCGCGCGCGATGACGTCGGTGAGACTTGGCTTGTTTACATCCATCGGGGCAGGGAAATTGATGGCCATTGCCACGTTACTGCCGGGGAAGACGGATCAGCAAAGGGAATATTGCAGCGGGGCCAGGGGAAAGCCCTTGGCCTGATTGGCCCGACGGCCAGGAAACCCAATGGACAGTGTGTTTCGACGCTATTATGCTTCCGGCCAGCAACCAAGAGAGTTGCCTTCATTGCGGTAGTTTTTCGGGAGTTTCCAGTCTGTATATCCGCCATTGCGGATAGTCGGAATAACCAGCTTCAGTAGTCGCACTGCCCGCAGCCGGCCTCGAGCCTGCTGCCCACACTTGGCATTGACAGCCAGGCACAATAAAGGGGGGCGGACGTATGAGAGTTCTGGGTAACAGCAGTACCGGAATCAAACAGTTACACCTGTCGTTCACCATTGCAGTGGTGGCGGTGGCTGCCGCGTTGCTGGCACCGCTGGCCAACGCCGTGGGTTCCCTCGCCGCCGCCGCGCGCACCGATGACCTGGCCCAGTCGCGCCAGTTGCTCAAGGCCGGCGCCAACGTCAACACACCCGAACCCGATGGCACCAGCGCCCTGCTGTGGGCGGTGTACAACTCCTCCACCCCGCTGGTGCAGTTGCTGCTGGATGCGCACGCCGATGCCAACGCCGCCAACGAGCTCGGCATCACGCCGTTGCTGCAAGCCAGCCGCAACGGCAACGCCGTCATCATCACTGCCCTGCTGGCCCACGGCGCCAAGCTGGACCCGACCCCGCATACCGAACCGGCCCTGATGTCCGCCGCCCGCGCCGGTAACGTCGATGCGGTCAAAGTGCTGCTCAAGGCCGGCGCCAACCCCAATGCCACCGAGCCGCTCGATCAGCAAACCGCGCTGATGTGGGCAGTCGCCGGCAATCATCTGGACGTGGCCAAGGTGCTGCTCGACGCCGGTGCCGACCCCAACCTGCAATCGCGCATCTCCGAACTGACCAAGCGCAAGAACGCCGACTTCCCCACCGGCGGTTTCGCGGCGTTGCACTGGGCCGCGCGCAATGGCGACGAGGCGATGATCAAACTGCTGCTCGCGCACAAGGCCAACATCAACGTGCGCAACGGCGATGGCTCGACGCCGATGATGCTGGCCATCGTCAATGATCGCTTCGACACCGCCGCGCTGTTGCTCGACCTGAAAGCCGATGCCGACGACGGCTCGCTGTTCTACGTCACCGAAATGCGCGACGCCACCACCGACTGGCGCGCGCGCGATGGCACGGTGTATCGCGCCGATCACCCCAACAAGTTGAACGCGCTCGACCTCACCCGCAAGTTGCTCGAGGCCGGCGCTTCGCCCAACAAACCGTTCACCGTGCAGATGCACAACACCTCGATGTGCTGCGACATCAACGTGTATTCGACCGCGTTTTATCGTGCCGCCACCGCCGCCGATGTCGAAGGCTTGAAGTTGATGCTGGCGCACGGCGCCGATACCGGGTGGAAACCCGACAAGGTCGCCAAGGCTGACGATCCGGTGGCCAGCTCGGTCACCTCGATGAAAAAAGAAGTGACCAAGACCGCGCTGATGATGGCGATCACCGGCGGCAAGGGCGTCGGTGTGTCCGGCGGCCCCAACGATCTGCGTTACGGCCCGCCGGTGTTCCGCGAGAAAGGCGATCGCGCCGTGCTCGATGCCGTCAACGTGTTGCTGCAAGCCGGTGCCGATGTGAACGCGATCGGTCCCGATCAGGAAACCGCGCTGCATGTCGCCGCCAAGGCGCTGGACCCTGCCATCGTCAAAGCGCTGGTCGCCAAGGGCGCCGCGCTCGATGCCAAGGACAAGGACGGCCTCACTGCCGAGCAAGCCGTCGCCAAGATGGAAGCACCCAAACCGCGCGAAGGTTTTTACTTCCAGGCACCGCCGGCACAGCCGCTGGAAATGGCGGCACTGCTTAAAACGCTTGCCGCCGAGAAGTCCGGAGATCACGCGCAATGAGAAATCGTCATTCCCGCGTACGCGGGAATCCAACCCTCAGGACTGCATGGATTCCCGCTTTTGCGGGAATGACGCTGCTAATGCTGGGCTCCATGGCCACTGCCGCGGAAAAGCCGGTCGCCGCCGACAAGGAGCTGACGACACAGTGGTCCATGCTCGATAAGTACTGCTCAAAGTGCCACAACAACGACGACTACAGCGGCGAACTCTCGCTCGACGGCAGAGGCCCGGCCGATGCGCTGAAGCATCCGGAAATTTTCGAGAAGGTGCTGCGCAAGCTCAAGATCAGCGCGATGCCGCCGCGCGACCAGAAGCAACCGAGCCGCGAGGAACGCGCCGGCTTCGTCGCCGCGCTCGAACACACGCTGGATGCCGCAGCCGCCGCGCATCCCTATGCCGGCACCACCACGATTCACCGACTGAACCGCGCTGAATACGCCAACTCGATCCGCGACCTGCTTGGCGTCGAAGTCGATCTTACCGACCTGCTGCCGAGCGACGGCGGCGATTTCGGTTTCGACAACATCGCCGAGCTGCTGCGCTCGTCGCCGATGCTGCTCGACCGCTACATGACGGTGGGCCTGCGCGTGGCCGACCTCGCGCTCGGCAATCCCGATGCAGCAGTCAGTGTTACCAACTACAAGATTCCGTTCGACACCACGCAGGACAACCATCTCGCCGGTTTTCCGCTCGGCACTCGCGGCGGTGTGCGCGCGACACATTATTTCCCGGCCGATGGCGACTACGTGTTTTCGGCGCGGCCACTGCAAGGTATTGCCGAAGGCTACTTCGGCATCGAAGGCCACGACAGACCGCACGAGTTCATGGTCTATGTCGACGGCAAGATCGTGTACACCAGCGAGATCGGCGGGCCGGAGCAGCACAAGATCAGCACCGAGCAAGGCTTCTACGACGTGATGCCCATCGTCGACAAGAAACTGGCATCGCCGAAAATTCCGGTAACGGCCGGCCCGCACGAAGTGGTGTTCACTTGGCGCGAACGCGTCAACGAAGAAGAGAACTCGTGGCAGCCGACGCTGCGCGACTCGCTGGAAATCCATAATCCTTCCGGCATGCCTCGCTTGGAAAAGGCCATGATCACCGGCCCGTACGCCGCCAGCGGCGTCAGCGAGTCGGCGCCGCGCGACAAGATCCTGGTGTGCCAGCCGAAAGCCGCAGCTGAAGAAGAACCCTGCGCCAGGCAAGTGCTGACGACGCTGGCCAAGCGCGCGTTCCGTCGCCCCGTCACCGCCGACGACATCGCCGCACCGCTGACTTTCTACCAACAAGAGCGCGCCAATGGCGGCGGTTTCGATCAAGGCATGCGCGCGGCGGTGGCCCGCTTGGTGGTAAGCCCGTTCTTCCTGTTCCGCGTCGAGACTGATGCCAAAGATGGCGCGCCCGGCGTTGATCATGCAGTGGACGACATCGCACTGGCGTCGCGCTTGTCCTTCTTTTTATGGTCGGCACCGCCGGATGACCAACTGCTCTCGCTGGCCGAAGCCGGCAAACTGAAAGACCCGGCCGTGCGCGACGCGCAAGTGAGCCGCATGCTGAGCGACTCGCGCTCGAACGCGCTGGTGGAAAACTTCGTCGGCCAGTGGCTGCATCTGCGTAACCTGGAAATACAGGCGCGGCCTGACTTGCTGATGTTCCCCGATTTCGACGACAACCTGCGCCGCTCGTTCCGCACCGAAACCGAAATGCTGTTCGCGCACGTGCTGCGCGAAAACCGCCCGGTGCACGAACTGCTGACCGCCAACTACACCTTCGTCGATGAGCGACTGGCGAAACACTACGGCATTAAAGGGGTCAGCGGCGCGCGCTTCCGCATGGTCAACGTCACCGATCCCAACCGCTGGGGCTTGTTCGGCCACGGCAGCATTCTTGCTTTGACCTCCGCAACAAGTCGCACGTCGCCGATCATGCGCGGCAAGTTCATTCTCAGCGAATTCTGGAATAACCCGCCGCCGACTCCGCCCGGCAACGTGCCGGCGCTTGAAGCCAGCGCACCGGTGGGCCGCCCTTCGACCGTACGTGAGCAGTTCGAACTGCATCGCCGCGACCCGGTGTGCGCCAAGTGCCACAACATCATCGACCCGGTCGGCTTTGCGCTGGAAAATTTCGACGTCGATGGTTCCTGGCGCAGCCGCACGCGCGACGGCTTGCCGATCGATGCGTCCGGCGTGCTGGTCGACGGCACCACGGTCAATGGCCCACAGGCGCTGCGTGCCGCGCTGCTGAAGGATCCCGAATTGTTTGCCGGCACCGTCGCCGAAAAAATGCTGGTGTATGCGCTCGGCCGCGGCCTCGACGCGCGCGACATGCCGGTGGTGCGCGCCATCGTGCGCAACTCGGCCAAACATGATTACACCTTGATGTCGATCGTGCTCGGCGTTGTCGAAAGCTATCCGTTCCTGATGCGTACCAACAGTTCGCCCTCCTCCATCAGTGCGGCCGTCGCCGCAGGAGAATGACCATGTTCCTTAGCAAAAAGCACATCAATCGCCGCAAGCTGCTCAAGGGCGCCGGCGTGGCCATTGCGCTGCCGTTGCTCGATGCGATGGTGCCGGCCGCGACCGCGCAATCCTCCACTGCGGCGGGCAAGCGACTGCGCTTCGGCACCGTGTACGTGCCGAACGGCATCTACCCGGCCGACTGGCATCCGGACACGCTCGGCAAGGATTTCGCATTCAAGACCGTGATGAAACCGGTCGAGAAATACCGCGACTACGTCACCACCGTCAGCGGCTTGAAATCGCCGGAAGGCCGGCAGGACATGGGTGGCATCCACATGGGCGCCAGCGCGGCCTTCCTCAACGGTGCCGGCCCGCTGAGCCAGAACGGCAACTTCAGCCAGATCAAGTCGCGCAAGTCGATCGACCAGTACATCGCCGATGCCATCGCCGGCGACACGCCGATCCGCTCGCTTGAAGTCGGCACCGAAGACATGGGCACTTCCGCCGGCGCCTGCGACAACTATCCGTGCATCTTTTACAACACGCTGGCGTGGTACGACGACAGCAGTCCGTTGCCGATTTCGATCAGCCCGCAGGCCACGTTCGAGCGCATGTTCGGCGACCCCGGCACCGCCGAACAACGGTTGCACCGGTTGCAGGCCAAGCAGAGCATGCTGGATTCCGTGCTGGTCGAATCGAAGAAACTCGACAAGATGCTCGGCGCCGGCGACCGCTCCTTGCTCGACGAATACCTGACCAACGTCCGCCGCATCGAAGCCCAACTGCAGCGGTTGTCGAAACGTTCGAGCGTGATCGCCAGCAAATCGGACGGCCCGGTCGGTATCCCGGAAAGTTTCGACGAACACATGACGCTGACCTACGACCTGATGCACATCGCCTGGCAGGGCGACATGACGCGCGTGTTCAGCTTCATGGTCGGCCACGAAGCCAGCGGCCGCAGCTACGCCCACATCGGCGTCAACGAACCGCACCACAACGTGTCGCATCACAAGAACACGCCGGAAAGCATCGAACGCTACTCACGCATCAACAACTATCACATGCAGAAGTTCGCCGCCTTCGTCGAGAAGCTGAAAACCACACCGGAAGCCGACGGCAACCTGCTCGACACCTCGATGCTGTATTTCGGGGCCGGCATGAGCAATGGCCTGCTGCACGACCGCCACAACGTGCCGGCACTGCTGGTCGGCAAGGCCGGCGGCCGCCTGCAAGGCAACCGCCACCTCAAGTCGAAGGAAGACGAACCGACGTCGAACTTCCTGCTCGGCATGGCCGACGTGATGGGCGCCGAAGTGAAGGACATCGGCATCGCCAACGGGCGCATGGTGCTGTGACACCACGAGCCGGCTTCAGCTGTTGCCGGCTTTGTGCTGTATCGCTGCGTTGACCTGCTGTTCCGTGAAGCGCGGCGTGATGTGCTGCGAGCAATTCCAGTCGAACGCTTCCAGGTGCAACTTGAAGATGCGTTCGAGCCGCGCACGATAACCGGGAACCGACACCAGCTTCGTCAGCTCCGGGTCGGCATCGAGTGCCAGCGTTTCCACCCGCGCATAAATCTTCAGCCGCGCACGATTGGCGTAGTCCATCAGGAACAGGCAGGCCTTGTCGTTGGCAGCCAGGTTGCCGGTGCTGATGTACTGGCGGTTGCCGCCGAAGTCGGCAAAGGCCAGCGTGCGGTCGTCGATCAGCTTGAGAAAACCGCGCGGGCCGCCCCTGTGCTGCACGTACGGCCAGCCGGTTTCGGAAACCGTCGCCATGTAGAAGCTGTCGCGCGCCGCGATAAACGCGGCTTCGTCGTCGGTAAAACTATCGAACGCGCGGTGCCCGTTGAAGTTCTGCCACATCCCATCGCTACCCATGCCGGCCTGCACGGCACGCACACTGGGTGTAATCGCAATATCGAGAAATCCGTACGCCATGATGACCTCCGTTGAGTTGCGCGCATCATGCCAATTTCCAAATTACGGGATAATCCATTAAAATTTAGAATCATTTTCCCTAAAAATGAGATAGTGAATGGATCGCTTTGAAGCGATGGCGATGCTGGTAACGGTGACCGAGACCGGAAGTCTGTCGGCGGCAGGACGCGCGCTGAAAGTGCCGCTGGCGACCTTGAGCCGCAAGATCTCGGACCTCGAAACGCTGCTCGGCACGCGGCTGCTGATCCGCACCACCCGCAAGCTCACGTTGACCGACGCCGGCGTTGCCTACGTCGCCGCCGCGCGGCGCATCCTGGAGCAAGTCGACGCTGCCGAGCGCGAAGCCGCCGGCGAGTTCACCACACCCAAGGGCGAACTGGTCATTACCGCACCGACGCTGTTCGGCCGCTTGCATGTGCTGCCGCTGGTGGCGGAATTTCTCGCCAGGCATACCGAAATCAACATCCGCCTGGTGCTCACTGATCGCAATGTCGATCTGATTGACGCGCACATCGACATGGCCGTGCGCATCGGCACGCTGCCCGACAGCTCGATGGTGGCAACCCAGGTTGGCCTGGTGCGGTCCGTGGTTTGCGCAAGCCCTGCGCTGCTGAAACAGCATGGCACACCGAAACATCCGGACGATTTGCGCAAACTGCCGTGCATTACCGTCGATACGCCGTTCCCTGCTGCCGGCTGGCGTTTCAGAGCATCCGGAGCCGCGGCGTTTGAAGTGCACGTCGTACCGCGCTTGTCGGTGACGACGACCGACGCCGCGGTGGCGGCCGCCGTCAGCGGCATCGGCGCGACGCGGCTGCTGCATTATCAAGTGGCCGACGCCGTGAAAGCCGGCGCGCTGCGCATCGTGCTTGCCGGTTTCGAGCCGGAGCCGAGCCCGATCAGCCTGATCCACGTATCGCGCGGACAAATGCCGCTGAAGATGCGCCGCTTTCTCGACTTCGCCGCGCCGCTGTTGCGCAATACGCTGGCAAAGATCCGATAGACCGACCAGTTCCTCATTTGCTGCACGCCTCGGCGTATGGACGCTGGTACCCCCTGCTGCTATCGTCGCCCGGCACCTATAACCCGGCACCGGCGCGGTTCTGTGCGCCAAATTCACAGGGAATAACGCTTATGAGCATCACCCGAAAACTTTCCGTCGTCAGCACTGCTTGCGCGGCTCTGGCCTTGCTGTTGGCACCGTTGGCCAACGCAGAAACCGTCATGATCACCGGCGCCAACTCCGGCATCGGCCTCGAGTTCGCCAAGGAGTATGCGAAGAAAGGCTGGACGGTAGTCGCCACCCATCGCCGCTCCGAGGTGCCTTCCACGCTGGCAGACTTGCAGAAACAATACGGCGACAAGATCCGTATCGAGCACCTCGATGTCACCAACGTTGACGAAGCCACGGCGCTGGCAACCAAGATGAAGGACGTGCCCATCGACGTGCTGATCAACAACGCCGGTGTTTACAACGACCGTAGCAAATGCGCGGGGGATGATGACGGCTGTCCTGGCGATTGGACCAACCAGACCTTCGACAACCTGAATCTCAAACTGCTCGACACGATCATGGCAGTGAACATCAAGGGGCCGTTGATCGTTTCACACGCTTTC
>DATJXP010000214.1:0-6609 GCA_035500035.1 Candidatus Acidiferrum sp.
TCCGTCCATCTACATGGGCATTCCGCAAGTGGAAAGCACCGGCCTGATCCAACTCGGCAGCCGCATCAGCTATGCAAGGTTCTACCAATTGCCGGAGCGCTACGACATCACCGGCCTGCGCCAACGTTTCTCCGACGCGCAGCAGCAGGAGTTCGGTCCCGAACGTCGGCTGGCGCTGACGACGCACCAGGACCAGAGCGAAGACCTCAGCCGCGTGCTGCGCTACATGAACGACTACCTCGGCCTGATCGCCTTGATCGCGCTGTTCCTCGCCGGTGTCGGTGCCGCCTATTTGTTCCGCAGTTTCTTCACCACCCGCTTCCGCGACATGGCGATATTGATGTGCCTCGGCGGCACGCCGCGCCAAGCCTACCTGATGACGCTGTTGCAGATCGTCCTGCTCGGTGGTTGCAGCGCACTCGCGGCCAGCGTGGTGTCGTGGTTCGCGTTGCCGGTGCTGCCGTCGTTGTTCGCCACCTTTTTGCCGAAAGGTTTCACCAATTCGATGGAATCGAGTTCGCTGCTGCTGGCGTTCTTCATGGGTACGCTCGGCAGCATCATTTGTTGTTTGCCCATCCTGTCGAAGATCTACGACCTGCACCCGCTCGCGCTATTTCATGAAAAAGTGCAGCCGAGTGCCGTGGGCGCGCACAAGTCGCGTTATGCGCTCAGCTATGCGCCTATCCTGCTGGTGTTCTGGGGCCTGGCGATCGCGCAGGCGCATTCGAAATTCATCGGCACGCTGTTCGTCATCGGCTTCCTGCTGGCGATCTCGCTGCTCGGCGCGCTCGGCTGGACCATATTGCGGTTGTGCGGCCAGTTGTCGGGCGCCGCGCGAGTCACGCGCAAACTGGCGCTGCGCAATCTCGACCGCAACCGCATGGGGGCGCTGTCGTGCTTTCTCGCCATCGGCCTCGGCTCGCTGTTGATCAACCTGATTCCGCAAATCCAGAAAGGCTTGCAGCAGGAGATCACCTCGCCGGTCGGCTTCGCGGTGCCGGACTTCTTCATGTTCGACATCCAGACCGAACAGGTCGCCACGCTGCAGGACACGCTGAAGCAGCAAGGCCAGGCGCTGTCGTTCCTGTCGCCGCAGATTTCGGCGCGGCTGGAAGCGATCAACGGCGCCCAGCTCGGCGACGTCGGCGAAACGCCGCAGGAACAGATACGCATCCGCCGCCAGTTCAACCTGACCTACCAGGACAAGCTGAAAGAATCGGAAACGCTGACCGAAGGCAAGGCGTGGGACGGAGCGTGGCAACCGGATTCGCCGGAATTACCGGGCATTTCGGTCGAACAGAATTTCGCGCACCGCATGGGCTTCAAGCTTGGCGACGTGCTGACTTTCGATGTGCAGGGCGTCGAAGTGGCGGGCCGCATCGTCAACCTGCGCAAGGTCAGCTGGAACAGTTTCCAGCCCAACTTTTTGCTGTCGTTCCAGCCCGGCGCGCTGGACCCGGCACCGAAGACTTTCGTCGCTGCCATCGCCAAGGTGCCGGCCGATCAACGGCTGAAAATCCAGAACAGCGTGGTTGCCGCGCTGCCCAACGTGTCGATCATCAACGTGCAGCAAGTGGTCGGCCGCATTCTCGACATCACCGACCAGATCAGCTGGGCCATCCGCGTGATGGCGTACCTGTCGATTCTCGCCGGCCTCGTCGTGCTGTTCTCGATCGCGCGCTACGAAGTGAAGTCGCGCTTCTGGGACTTGAACCTGCTGAAGATACTCGGCGCCGACTTCAAGGACGTGCGCGGCATGGTACAGATCGAATTCGGCATCCTCGGCTTCAGCGCCGCCTTCGCCGGCGTCGCGCTCAGCCTGGCGATGTCGTACGGCTTGTCGTACTACGTGTTCGACCATTTGTGGAAATTCGACGCCGTGCTGACCGGCTTCAGCATCGTCGCCATCACCGTGCTCAGCGTCATCACCGCGCTCGTCGCCACGTTGTCGATGCTGCGGCAGAAACCGCTGGAGTTGTTGCGGGCGGGATAATAAAAAACCCGGCCGCCTTGTGGACGAGCCGGGCTTGGCAGGGAGAGCGCGTTTTACTTGGTGTAATCGTAGGTCAGGTCGTAGGTGACGCTGCCGTAGGCGGCCAGCGTCGCGGTGAACGTCACGCTGAACGTCACCCGCGATGCCGTGTTGTTGATCGACGTCACCTTGACGTTGGCGATGCCGCTGGCGCCGAGCGAGGTCTGTACCTGGCTGACGATGGAGGCGGTGTCGCTCACGGCCGGCGCCGGCAGATTGGCGAGCGTGATGTTGACCGGGATCGTCGTGCTGAAGCCGGCCACGGTCGCTTTCAGCGAACCGGTCAGCGTCAGCTTGTACAAACTGGTCGTGGTACCGGTGTTGGTGCCGGTGTTGGTACCGGTGTTGGTGCCGCCGGTCGAACTCTGCTTCGTCTTGACTCCCTGCAGGTAGGTCAACACGCTGCCGATGGAGCCCTGGTTGGTGATGCTGTTGCCGAACTGGCCGCCGAGCAGGAAGACGTTGCCGTCCTTGACGCCGACATAGATGCCGCTGCTGGCGAAGAACTTGTAGGTGTAGCCCTGGTACAGCCCGAGCGCACCGCCGTTCTTGAACAGGGTTGGATACAGTTCTTCCGCGATGTCGAATACCGATTGCATGTCGGTGGTGACGGTCGGCGTAGTAGTGCCGGTAGTGTCGCCGGTAGTCGGGCCCGTGGCCGAGCAACCGGTCAGGCTGGTGCTGGTACTGGTGCGGGTGCCGCGATACTGGCCATGCCATGTCTTGCTGCCGCCCGCATCCGACAGGTTCAACTCGTTGCCGGTGTCAGGCAGCATCGTCAGCGGCGACAACGCATACTCGTACTTGCCGTCACTCCAGATTCCTTCATAGGTATTGTTGTTGCGAAACACCGGATTCGACAGTAGCAAACCGTCGATGCACAACTGGTTGCCGGTACCGATGATGACGGTACTGACCTTGCCGGCGGCCACCGGCGACGTGGTCGAGGTCGAAGAGCCTTTGTAGAAGGTCATGGTGAACGTACCTTGCACCGTGGCCGGAATCGTGGCGGGCGTGTCGGCGGCAAGAGCCGCCAGCGGCAGCGCTGCGGCACCGAGCAGCAGTGTGGAAAACAGCGTACGTAAGGTCATGGCAAAGGTCCTCGGAGGGCGTGATGGATGTCCGTGTGACGACCGCCGGAGCGCGCGTCGTCCTGGTGGGCATTATTGAAACGAGGGGAGACCTGCGGAATCCCCATAACGGGGGGTCGGCCTCTGGCCCAGGGCGCGGCGACATGGTTATAATTCGCGCCTCTACTGGGGTGTCGCCAAGCGGTAAGGCCACGGATTCTGATTCCGTCATTCGGTGGTTCAAATCCATCCACCCCAGCCAATTTTTCTGCAGGATCAAGCCTCTATAAAAACGCGTCACGGAGTCATCGAAATTGGCATTCCGTGATGCGTGCAGGCCGATTCTGATTCCGTCATGCGTTGGTTCGAATCCAGCCACCCCTGCCAAATTTCCTGCCGGATCAGGCCCCTATAGAAACGCATCACGGAGTCATAGATTTTGGATTCCGTTATGCGTTTCAGCCGCGCGCATTTTTGTTGATGAGTCGAGCTGACCTTCCCCCCGTAATTAACACCAGCCAAAAGGGTGGTTTTTCTTTTGCTGAGCCCAGTGTTGGGAGTGGATGCTGCGGTTGTTGACTTACTCCTCTCCGATGATCATTATGGTCAACATGGTCGTAATGATCCCGGAGGCAACATGATTACCGAAACCAACGCAGTCAGCTTCAGGCAGAATCTTGGCGAAATGCTCAGCCACGTGCAATACCGGCGCGACAGCATCGTCATCAACAAGGACGGCAAACCCGTGGCGGCATTAGTCGATGCCAGGCTGTTTGCGCGCATTCGCCGCATGCAGGAGCACTTTGACAGCCTGTGCAGCCGCATCGAGGCCGGTTTTGCCGGAATTGCCGAAGCCGATGGACTGGCCGAGATCGACGCCGCAGTCATGAAGGCGCGCGCCAAATCACGCCCCAAAAAACCGGCCAAGGCCAAAGTCCGGCGGTAACCGCATGGCCCGACTGAGAGTGGTACTCGATACCAATGTGCTGCTGTCGGGCATCGCCTATCCGGCCAGCGTGCCAGGCAAGATCGTGGGAGCCTGGCGATATCACGGGGCGCTGGAGGTTGTACTCTCCACCTATATTCTTGATGAGCTGGCCCGCGTGTTGCCCAAGTTGAAACATCGGCACGGCTTGCGAGCGGCAGAAATCCGCGATCTGATCGACATCCTCTCCGTTCAGGCCGAACTAGTTGACCCAGTGGCAAGCACTGAACCCGACCTGCGTGATGCCAACGATCAGCCGGTGTTGGCGACACTACTGACAGCGATCAACACTACCGGAGCAGACTATCTGGTTACCGGCGATAACGATTTACTGGCGCTGGCTGCGCGTTATCCCATTCTTACGCCTGCAAGGTTCTGGGCCTTGCATGCAGGATTCTGATTCCGTCATGCGTTGGTTCGAATCCAGCCACCCCTGCCAATTTCCCTGCCAGATCAAGCCTCTATAAAAATGCGTCACGGAGTCATAGCTTTTGGATTCCGCTATGCGTTTACCCCTCAGTTCTGCGGCACCCATCCTTCAGTTGTTCATGGTAATAACACACAAGGATCTATCCGTGGTGTCAAGATCGTTATCTGGCTCTTGCCTCTTGTAATACTCACTCGAAAGTTTTGGCGAGCCTGGTCATTGATATTGGCCCGGGCGTTGGACCAAACGATTCGGTCCGGGTTAAAAGGCGGCTGCCCTTTTCTATGAATCGGCCAGCCTTCAAAGATAATTACTTCGTCGAATTGTTTGCCCTTCGCTTTGTGCATGTTCATGACGATTACCCCTGACTCTGGCTTTGCACTTGCAGCAAAGTGCTCCTGAACGAAGGCCTGCCGCGTAATTGTCAGTGCATTCCTATAACAACCGTTATTTCGCCAATCTTGGGAGAGATCCTGCCGAAGTTTCGTTCCGCGCTCCAAAACACGAATGTTACGTACCTCATTAGCAATTTCGGCAAGGCGCGAACAGGCACCCTGCTCCATAACATGCCTGACTGCTCTCCAATCTTTGTCTGGATCGCCCAGCAGTACGAGGGTACTCGCCTGCTTATACACATCCAGCATATTGACCAGCACGCTATTCGCTCGAATTGCCTTACCTTCTGCTTGACGAGCCATGAGCTCAGAAAAAGATTTACGAATATTTTCAGCCTCTTTCAACGCCAGCTTAGTAGGTTCATCGCCTCCTTTCCCTTGGAAATAGCTGCACATTAGGTCAATGAACTGTGCGAAGTGGTCACTCAGTGACGAGGGACACATCAAGTGCGCTATGACTTCCGCCCCAAGTATGGCAGCTTCCATCTCTATTACAGCCGTGTGTCGCACCTCGACCATGCCTGCAGGTGGTTGGCGCAAAGCATCCGAAACAAGACGAGTCATCTTTTTTGTTGGGACGAGAATTGCAATTGACCAATTATCGATAGACTTCCTTACCAGTCGCTCGCGCGCGGCATAGACCGTCGTCACCAATTTGGTCATCGCCGGGTCCAAAAATGCTTCAAAGAACTCGCAAGCAATCCCTTTATATGTATCTTGTCGAAATTTCCCCGACAGCACATCGTTACCAAAAATTCCTATCTCCGTACCTGCACTTCTGTGGTTGTCGGTGCTGAGGTCTACATCAGTAGGGCTAAAGCTTTCTCTGAATTGGTCGAGACGAGCAGGGTCTGCCCCAATCCAATCGTAGATGCGCTGTTCTTGATCGGCTAGCGCAATTAACCGACAAAATTCACCGAGAGCTTTTACAGCAGCCCATTGGGACGCATTCGTATCTTGAAATTCGTCAAGAATAATCACTGGATGCATCGTCGCGATGAGCCGACGTATTCGCATACTTCCATTGAGGATATCCCCAACGTACGGGGCAAACAGATCAAAACAAATACGGCCTTCTTCTCGGGCAAGACGAGCACGTTCATTAAGTTCAGCGGCTCGTTTGGCTGCCTTTTGAATATCCGTCAATTTTCTGATAGGAAATGTTGCCCGTATTCCAGAAAGAGCGATTGCCTCATTTGGTGGGGTAAGAAGCGTCAAGCGTCTTGGTAAGCCTATTAGATACCCGTGAGTCTTGAGAAGGCGCCAAAAGTACGAATGGTAGGTATCGACTTCAAGGAACTTTTTCTGGGTCTCAGGAATATTCTGCTCATACTCAATGGCCTCAACCACTCTAGAAACGGTTGCACGAGCGAAGCTTAAAAATAGAATTCTTTGGCCAAGAGAAAGCTGATTGGCAATCTGCGCCGCCTTCAGAATGGAGATAGTCGTTTTCCCAGAACCTGGCCCTCCCGTAACAAGAAGGTGTTTTTGCGACTCCATCACATCGAGTTGCCCCTTAGTAAGCTTCATCTGCTGTAGCTTATTAAGGAGAGCTCAGAACGGCTGGCAACTCGGCCACTTCGTCCGGCTTGGGTGGGGGTATGCAACATGCCTTCAATTTCATTACGGCATTTCGAAGCCATTCAGGAACTTCAAGCTCATCACATTGAGCGATAAAGTCTGCGATCCCCCAATCTCCT